>JAIOOZ010000490.1 GCA_021414185.1 Betaproteobacteria bacterium | reverse complement strand
TTTTTTCGAAGTTTCTTAATTCACCACTGCTGCATCTCTATCTTGTTCGCCTTGATGACGCGCTCCCATTTGGCAACTTCGCTTTTCAGGTGCTCGCCGAATTGCTCCGGCGTACTGCCGACCGGCTCCGCGCCGATGGCGAGCAGGCGCTCTTTCACATCGGGCAGGCGCAGGATGCGCGAAATTTCCTGCTGCAGCTTCACGACTATTGCGCGCGGCGTGCCGGCAGGTGCCATGACACCGTACTCGTTGGTCACGTCGTAGCCTAATACGCCCGATTCCGCCATCGTCGGCAGCTCGGGTATCACCGCCGAGCGTTTGTCCGAGCTGACAGCGAGCGCACGCACGCGGCCGCTGCGGATGTGCGGTATGCCGACTGGCGTGGCGGCGAATGTCAGATCGACCTCGCCGCCCAGCGTCGCGGCAACCGACGGCGCGCCGCCCTTGTAGGGGATGTGCGTCATTTTCACTTTGGCGAGCGTGTTGAGGAGTTCGCCCGCCATGTGCGTGATGCCCCCGAAACCGCTGGAGGCGTAGTTGATGCGCCCCGGGCGCGAGCGGGCCTGGGCGAGCAGCTCCTTGACGTTGAGCGCGGGCACCGACGGATGAACGATCAGGATCATGGGAACCGTCGACGTCTGCGTCACGGGCGCGAATGCCTGCAGGAAATCGTAAGGCAGGCTCTTATAGATGTTTGGATGGATTGTGAAGTTGGTGGTGTACATCAGCAGTGTATAGCCGTCCGGCGGCGCCTTGGAGGCGAGCTCGGTACCGATAATTCCCTGCGCGCCGGCGCGGCTGTCGATGACCCAGGCCTGTCCCTGGCTTTCCAGGAATTTTGGCGCAATCGTGCGCGCCACGATGTCGGTGCCACCGCCGGGCGGATAGCCGTCGATGACCCGGACGGGTTTTGTCGGGTAATTCTGGGCGAGGGCCGCGCCGCTGCAGATGGCGGCCAGAGTCCAGAGTTTCGCAATGTGGGACTTGTGCATCGTGTTCATCCTTTAGATTCCCGGCGCTTGCCCGTGCCAGTCGGTGACGCGCTGATAAGCGTCGCCGATCTGGAATAGCAGCGCCTCGCTGAACGGACGGCCCATGAGCTGGAAGGCCACCGGCAGACCGTTGGCGGAAAACCCCGCTGGCACGCTCAGCGACGGAACGCCCAGGAAATTCGCGGGCCGGTTGTTTCGCGTGAGGCGGCGGATCATCGGCTGCACGTCGCCCGCCTGCCGCGGCGTTGTCTCGGCTATCGTCGGCACCGGCATCGGCATCACCGGCGCGTGCAGCACGTCGACCTTGCTGAACACCGCCTCAATGAATTCCGCGCTCAGCCGCGGCCGCGCATTTAGCGCCTGCAGGTAAACGGTAGCCGGGAGATGAAAGCCGGGTTCGGTGCGCGCCAGCATCATCAGTGAATAGTCCTGCGGCCTTTCGCGCATCCACCTTCCGTGGATTGCTGCCGACTCGACCTGGGTGATCGCGTTGGACAGGTCGAACAGGCGTTGCGGGTCGGGTACCTTGAGTTCGACGATGCGTGCGCCCAACGATTTCAGGACATCGAGGCTCGCCGACATGCAGCGGCGGACGTCGTCGGTCGCTTCCTCATAGTAGTGATTGAGCGGCATGCCGATCTTCAGGCCGCGGATGCAGCCAGTCAGCGCCTTTTCGTAATCGGGCACTTTTTCCGCGCTGCAGGTCGTATCGTTGGCGTCGGCGCCGGCGATGATTTTCATCAGCTTCGCGCAATCGGCGACAGTGCGCGTGAGCGGACCCACAGTGTCCAGCGACCACGAGCGCGGCATGATGCCGTGGCGGCTGATCCGTCCATAGGTAGGCTTGAGGCCGACGACGCCGTTGGCGGCTGCCGGCAGCCGCACCGAGCCGCCGGTGTCGGAGCCGAGTGAGCCGTAGCACGCGCGCGCCGCCACTGCGACGCCGGAACCGCTCGACGAGCCGCCGCTGATGTGTTCCGTATTCCACGGATTACGGCAGTGCCCAAAGTGATCGTTGTGTCCGGTCGGGTTGGCAGCGAACTCCGCCATGTTGAGATTGCCCAGCCACACCGCACCGGCGCGTTGCATACGTTCGACGACGGTCGCGGTGACGTCGGGCCGGTAGTTGCGCAGGATTTTCGAGCCGCCGGTCGTGATTCTGCCTTTGCGGTAGTACATGTCCTTGTGGGCTAGCGGTACGCCGTGCAGCGGGCCGAGGCGCGCCGACTTGCCGCGCATGCGGTCCGCAGCGCGCGCCGCCCTGAGCGCTTCCTCTTCTTCGACGGCTATGAAGCAATTGGTGAATGGCTGGATCTCGCGGATTCGGTCAAGGCAGGCGCGCGTCGCCTCCAGGGACGACAGTTTTTTCGCGCGTATCGCGGCGGCGACCTCGCGGAGCGAAAGCGACAGAATGTCTTTCATGGGCGGGATTTCGTTTTGCCGAGACGCAAGAGTGTTGCCGTGAATCTGGCGGGCTCATCGTTGAAGTCAGCCTGCTGCGAAACCTCGGTTGCAGCATCACATACCCGCTGCACATCGGCGGCCAGCTCGGTCGCGCGGGCCTCGCCGAGCTTGATATCGCGAAGCTGCGACGCTTCCAGCAAAATGAGATCGGCTTGTATCCTGGTCATCGGCTGCCTCTCTATTCGGGGCGAAAGCCGGCCGCGCCGACCACCCTGCCCCACTTGTCGTAATCGGCCTTGATAAAGGCCGCGAACTCGGCCGGGCTGCCGCCCAGTGCTTTCGCGCCCTGCGCGGCGAAGCCTGCTTTAACGTCTTCGTCGTTGAGGGCAGCCGTCACGTCGCGATTGATCTTTGCCACCAGATCCGCCGGCGTGCCCGCAGGGCCGAGAATCGCCCAGCGCTGCACGGATTCGAATCCCGGCAGCGTATCAGCGACAGTGGGCAGCTCCTTGACGCTGTCGACGCGGGTCGGATTGCCGACCGCTAGCGCGCGCAGGCGGCCGGCTTTTACCTGCGGCAGGGCGGTGGGTATCGAGGTGAAGAGCATGGAGGCCTGGCCGGTGACAACGCCGAGCAGAGCCGGTGGTCCGCCGTTGTACGGCACGTGCACGACATTGGCGTCTGCCTGCAGCCGGAAGAGTTCGCCCGTCAGGTGGCTGAGTGTGCCGTAGCCGTTTGATGCGTAGTTAAGCTGGCCCGGCCGCGACTTCGCGAGCGTCATGAGTTCGCGGACCGAGCGGGCGGGCACCGAGGGGTGCACGACCAGCAGATTGGGTGCCGACGCCACCATCAGGATGGGGCTGAAGTCGTGCAGCGAATCGTACAGCGGCTTCTTGTTGATATGCGGAATGATCGCGAGCGTATCAAGCGTAGTCAGCAG
>JAIOOZ010000489.1 GCA_021414185.1 Betaproteobacteria bacterium | reverse complement strand
GCCAGCGCCGCGATCAGGAAGCCGGCGCGGATAGCCAGCCGCAACGGCTTGTCGGAATATGCAATGAGGGTTTCGGTGGCGAGTTTCCACAGCTTGCCGAACGTGTACGTCGATTGCCCGTCGTAGCGTTCGGCGTGCTGGACGTCGATGCTCGCCGTCGGGTACCCCATCCAGTTCACCAGGCTGCCAAAAAATCTCGACTGCTCGCGCATGGTGCGGTAACCGGCGACCACTTTGCGCGAGATGATGCGGTAGTTGCCGGCCTGCGGATCGTAGTCGGTGTCGGCAAGATAGCTGAACAGCCGGTAGAACAGCCACGACAGCGCGCGCTTCACCAGCGGATCGTTGCGCTTGCCGCGGCGTGCGAGGACGATTTCATGGCCCTCCTGCGCTTTGGCATAAAGGCGGGGAATTTCCTCGGGGCGGTCCTGCAGATCGCAGTCCATCACGATCACCCAGTCGCCGTCGCAGTGATCGAGGCCGGCGGTGATGCCGTAATGCTGTCCGAAGTTGCGGCTGAACTGCAGGCCTTTGACGCGCGCGTCGCGGCGCGCGAGATCTTCGATGATCTGCCATGAGCGGTCGCCGCCGCAGTCTTCGACCAGCAGGATTTCGAAATCCTGGGTCAGCGGTTCGAGCGCGCCTTTCAACTGCCGGTAGAGCTCCACCAGGCAAGCCTCGGCCTTGTATACGGGGATGACTACCGAGATGTGCGCCATAAACTAAGCCGGCTCCTGCAGCTTGAACTGGATATTGTAAAGCCTGGCATAAATGCCGTTCTTCGCCAGCAATTCGCGGTGGCTGCCGCTTTCCGCGATGCGCCCGCGATCGAGCACTACGATGCGCGCGGCCTTTTCTATGGTCGATAGCCGGTGCGCGATAACGACGGTCGTACGCCCCTGCATCAGCGTTTCGAGCGCGGCCTGCACGTGGCGTTCCGATTCGGAATCGAGCGCCGATGTCGCTTCATCGAGTATCAGCACCGGCGCGTTCTTGAGCAGGGCGCGCGCAATCGCCAGCCGCTGGCGCTGCCCGCCGGACAATTCGCGGCTTCGGCGGCGGCAACGATTTCGGCCTCGCTGGTGTCGCGCATCACGCCGTAGGCAATATTCGCCGCGACGCTGTCGTTGAACAGCACCACGTCCTGGCTTACCAGCGCGATGTTGGCGCGCAAGCTCGCCAGCGTCAGCGTTTCGACATCGTAGCCATCAAGCAGGATGCGGCCGCTGGTTGGGCGGTAGAAGCGCGGCACAAGATTGGCGAGCGTGCTTTTGCCGCCGCCCGACGCGCCCACCAGTGCTACGGTTTCGCCGGGATTGATAGTCAGCGTGATTGCATCGAGCGCAGGCTGATCGGCATTCGCATAGGAAAAGCCCACGCCTTCGAAGCGGATTTCGCCATCCACGCGCGTGACCACCGTCAGCCCGGGATCGCTTTCGCCCGCCTGGTCGATCAGCTCGAACACGCTTTCGGCGGCGGCCAGCCCGCGCTGCAGCGGTTCGTTGACGCCGGTGACGCGCTTCAACGGTGCGGTCAACATCAGCATCGCGGTGACGAACGAGACGAATTCACCGACCGTGATCTCATTGGCGTTCGACTGCTGGGTCGCGAGATAAACGATGGAGGCCAGCGCGAAGCCCGCGAGCAGTTGCACCACCGGCACGCTGGCGGCCGCGGCCGTCGTCTGTTTCATCATGAAGCGGCGCACGCGGTCGACCTGCTCGCCGAAACGCGCCGCCTCGTAGTTCTGTCCACCGAACAACTTGACGACCTTGTGCCCTTCTATCGTTTCCTGCACCACTTGCGTGACATCGCCCATCGCCTGCTGCACGGCACGGCTGCTCGAGCGCAGGCGCACGCTGATCAGGCGCACCACGCCGACAATCAGCGGCGTCATCACCAGCGCCAGCAAAGTCAGCTTCCAGTTGAGCCACAACATATAGACCAGCAAACCGATCAGCGTGACCGAGTCCTTGAAAATCACCGTCAGCACGCTGGTGCCGGCGGCGGTGACCTGCGTCACGTCGTAAGTGAGCTTGGAAATCAGGTTGCCGCTGGCGTGGTCGTCGTAGTACGGCGTCGGCAGACCGAGCAATTTGCCGAACATCGCCTCGCGTAAATCCATCACCAGCTTGTTGCCAACCCAGTTGATCGAGTACGACGCCACGTACTCGGCGCCGCCGCGCACCGCAACCAGCGCAATGATCACCAGCGGCATCCAGTGCATCAGCACCGCGTCCTTGTAGACGAAAGTGCCGTCGAGCAGCGGTTTCATCAAAGCCGGCAGCGCCACTTCCGTCAGCCCGACGACCACCATACCGGCGAGCGACAGCGCGAAGATGCGCCAGTACGGGGCGACGTATTTCAGGAGCCGCAGGTACAGCCCTGTGCTGGTCATGTGTTGCATGGGCGCAACAATAGCAAAAATGACCTATAAAAGAAAACGGCGCCGCGTTTGCA
>JAIOOZ010000488.1 GCA_021414185.1 Betaproteobacteria bacterium | reverse complement strand
CCCAAAGACTTCACGGTCGGCGCGTTCTGGAGCAAGGCCGCCGGCGCGGACGTCTGCGGATACGGCGCATACACCGAATCCGGACTGGGCTGTGCGTCCGGTCCTTACCCGAGCAATCTCGCCAAGAGCACGGGCACGGTGTTCGTCCAAAAAACCTTCTAACAGCAGCAACGCGGGGCCGGCATTGCCGGCCCCATTTCTCGGGGAATAACAATGAAACTAGTCACTGCAATCATCAAGCCGTTCAAGCTTGACGAAGTGAGGGAGGCACTGTCCGCAATCGGCGTGCAGGGCATCACCGTCACGGAAGTCAAAGGCTTCGGTCGGCAAAAAGGCCACACCGAACTGTATCGTGGCGCGGAGTACGTGGTGGACTTCCTGCCCAAGGTAAAAATCGAGGCCGCGATCAAAAGCGAAATGCTTGATCAGGTAGTAGAAGCGATCGAAAAATCCGCCAACACCGGCAAGATCGGCGACGGCAAAATTTTCGTGTTCGAACTCGAACAGGTTTACCGCATACGCACCGGCGAGACCGGCGCGGACGCGCTATAAGGGAGAACCAGAAAATGAAACGTCTACTAACCGTACTCGCGCTGGTCGGCGCATTCAGCTTCGGCACCGCAATGCCCGTCGTCGCGCAGGACAAGGCGGCGGACAAACCCGCTGCTGAAGCGCCCAAGGCCGAAGAGAAGAAAGAAGCCGCGCCGGCTCCCGCCGCGGCACCTGCGGCAGCAGCTCCCGTCGCTGCGGCAACCGCAGCCCCTGCGCCTACGCCAAACAAAGGCGATACCGCGTGGATGCTGACCTCGACCGCATTGGTGCTGCTGATGAGCGTACCGGCACTGGCGCTCTTCTACGGCGGCCTGGTGCGCAGCAAGAACATGCTGTCGATGCTGATGCAGGTGTTCGTCACCTTCTCGCTGATCACGGTCCTGTGGTGCATCTACGGCTACAGCCTGGCCTTCACCGAAGCTGGGCGCGGTGGCCGAGCGCATGAAGTTTTCGGCGGTGCTGATATTCATGGTGCTGTGGTTCACGTTCGCTTACGCGCCGATGGCCCACATGGTCTGGTTCTGGATGGGCCCCGATGCATACACCGATCCGAAACTAGTTGAAGAACTCGGGAAGAAGGCCGGTTATATCTGGAACTTGGGCGCACTGGACTTCGCGGGCGGCACCGTGGTGCATATCAACGCGGGCGTCGCCGGACTGGTTGGCGCTTACATGGTCGGCAAGCGCATCGGCTACGGCAAGGAAGCAATGTCGCCGCACAACCTGACGATGACCATGATAGGCGCTGCGATGCTGTGGTTCGGCTGGTTCGGTTTCAACGCGGGTTCCGCGCTCGAAGCCAACGGCTCCGCGGCTCTCGCGTTCATGAACACCTTCCTGGCAACTGCCTGCGCGGTGCTGTCGTGGATGTTTGCCGAGTGGATGTTCAAAGGCAAGCCGTCGATGCTGGG
>JAIOOZ010000487.1 GCA_021414185.1 Betaproteobacteria bacterium | reverse complement strand
GTGATAGCCATCGCGCACCCGAAGTGGGACGAGCGGCCGCTGGCGGTGATCGTGCTGAAACCCGGCCAGTCGGCAAGCGAGCAGGAACTGCGCGATTATCTGGCGCCGAAGTTCGCCAAATTCTGGCTGCCGGAAGGTTTTTCTTTTGTAACCGCTATTCCGCGCACATCGACCGGCAAGATGATGAAGGCCGCGCTGCGCGAGCAATTCCGCGACTGGCGCTGGGCGTGAAAACGGGGACGGAGTGATGGTGGCCGACGAACCGACCTATCGCAACGCGCTTGCGCTCAACGCGATGCTGCACGAGTATCGGCTCGAGTCGGTGCTCGGCGCCGGCGGCTTCGGCATAACGTACCTGGCCTGGGACACCCATCTTGAAAAGCATGTTGCGATCAAGGAGTATTTGCCGGGCGAACTCGCGGTGCGCGCGCTCGACGGCAGCATAGTGCCGGTCAACACGCAAAGCGAATTCAATTACAAGTGGGGGCTCGACCGTTTTATCCAGGAAGCGCGGACACTCGCCAGGTTCCGCCATCCCAACATCGTGCGCGTCAACCGTTTTTTCGAAACCAACGGCACGAGCTACATGGTGATGGACTACGAAGCGGGCGATTCCCTGCAGCAAAATCTCCTGCGCGCGCCGATGCCCGACGAAGCTGCGTTGAAAAAAATACTGCTGCCCATCCTGGACGGCCTGCAGGCGGTGCACCAGGCGGGCTTCCTGCATCGTGACATCAAGCCTTCGAACGTGTTCGTGCGCGAAGACGGCACGCCGGTGCTGCTCGATTTCGGCTCTGCGCGGCTGGCGACTGGCGCTGCTTCGCAAAGCCTGACGTCCATCGTGTCGCCGGGTTACGCGCCGCTTGAGCAATACTCCGGTGACGGCAACCAGGGCCCGTGGTCGGATATTTACGCTCTGTCCGGCGTGCTCTATCGCGCAGTGACCGGAGAGAACCCGCCGGATGCGGTCAGGCGCCTGAAGGCGGACAGCGTGCCGGCGACCCTGAATGCGGCGCGCACGCGATACGACGAGCGTTTCCTGAGGGCAATCGAGTGGGGGTTGAAGCTGGAGGAAAGGCTGCGCCCGCAGAATGTAGTCGAGTGGCGCGAACTTTTTACGGGACGTGCGCCGTTGTCTGCGTTCAATCGCGGTGCGGTCGATATGTCGGATGCCGCCGTCACACAAAAAGCGCCGCCGACCATCGCCGTGGGCCAGCGCGCGCCGCGTTCCGGTATCGTCACGCCCAAACGCTGGAAATGGGTGCGGCGCAGCGCGTTCCTGGTGGCAGTGGCGTTTGCGCTGGCGTTGTTCGTCAAGCAGCGCGCGATGGAGCGCGAACTGCAAAAGCAGGCGGCGCAGCAGGACCAGCCGTCGCCCGAGTTGCAGCGCCAGGCGATGCAGCGTTTCGAGGCGGCCGACAGCGACCGTAGCGGCGACCTCAACCGCGATGAAATGACCAAGCGGCTGCCGCGTTTCGCCGCGCGTTTTGACGAGATAGACGCCAACCACGACGGCGTGGTGTCGCTGCGGGAGCTCGAGGATTTTCTCGAAAAAGACGGCACTGCGGAGGTCATGAAGCAGGCGGACGCGCAGGCGGTTGCGGTTCCCGCGCCTCCCGTTGCAGCGCCGGCGGACAGGGGGATAGACACGCGCATGGCGCCGGTGCCGGAACAGAGCGGCGATTCCGCGGGCAAGGTGGAGGAGATCCCGCAGTCGATGAAAAAGGAGTTCATCGCGGCGGATCGCAATGCCGATGGATCGTTGTCGGCCGACGAAGTGCGCGGCCGTTTTCCGGCGGTGGAAAAGAACTTCGGCGCCGTCGACACCAATCACGACGGCCGCATTTCGCTCGATGAATTGTGGCAATTCCGCAAGAAAATGTTCGGCGGCAGGGCGCCGCGGCCGTAAATGTCGTTTTGACGTGCATTTGCGCCATTTCGGCAACTGGCCGGGCGGGGCGGCTTGCGCTTTGATTTTCCAGTAAAATCAGCCATCATGCGTGCAGTCGCACATGGGAAGGCATGGGTTGCCGGGCCGGCGTTTGCCGGCCGGGCGCATTAAACATGGTTGAAATACTGAATTACCGGAACGCGCTGCCGCTGGGCTCGATGCTGCTCGAGTACCGGCTCGAGTCCGTGCTCGGCTCAGGCGGCTTCGGCATGACCTACCTTGGCTACGACACGCACCTCGAAATCAAGGTGGCGATCAAGGAGTATCTGCCGGTCGAACTCGCGGTGCGCGCGCTCGACGGCTGCATAGTGCCCGTCAGCACCGGCACCGAATACAACTACAAGTGGGGTCTCGACCGCTTTTTGCAGGAAGCGCGCCTGCTCGCCAAGTTCAGCCATCCGAACATCGTCACGGTCAGCCGTTATTTCGAGGCGAACGGCACGGCCTACATGGTGATGAACTACGAGTCCGGCGTGTCGCTGAGCCAGCTTCTCAAGCGCATTCCCGAACCGGACGAAGAGCTGCTGATGCGCATACTCCTGCCGCTGCTCGACGGCTTGCACGCGGTGCACCAGGCGGGTTTTTTGCATCGGGACATCAAGCCCTCGAATATTTTCATCCGCGATACCGGGGTACCCGTGCTGCTCGATTTCGGCGCCGCGCGCCTGGCCGTGGGCGGCACCACCAGGACGATGACTTCCATCCTGACGCCCGGCTACGCGCCGCTCGAGCAGTATTCGACCGATGGCAACCAGGGCCCGTGGACCGATATCTATTCCATGGCCGCGGTGATGTACCGCGCGGTGATCGGCGACAACCCGCCCGACAGCGTAACGCGTCTGAAAGACGACACGGTGATGTCGTACCTGATCGAGGCGCGCAATCGTTTCACGACCGGCTTCCTGCACGGCGTCAATCGCGGCCTGGAAGTCGACGAAAAGAAGCGCCCGCAGTCGGTGCCTGAATGGAAGGCGATGTTTACCGGCGAAGCTTACGTGGCGCCGCCGCCGTCGCCGGTCGCCTATGCCGTGGCGTCCACCAAAGGCGAATCGGCCGACGACCCGCCAACGCAACGCGCCGCCAAAACGCTGCTGCTCGAGCGCTCGCTCACGCCCGCGGCGCGCCCGGGGATGACGCAACTGACCTGGATGGCCGCCGGTGCCCTGGTGCTCTTCCTCGCGATGGGTGGGCAGCAGGTGTACGAACGGCTCTCCGGCAACGAGTCGGCGCGTGCGCTGCAGCCTCCCGAGAAGCCCGGCAAACTGACGCCGCGCGAGTTTTACGTGCTCGACCGCGATCGCAGCGGTTATCTCACGCCGGATGAAGTCAAGGGCGACGCGGTGCTGGAGCAGAATTTCAAGAAGATCGACAAGAACCGCGACGGCAAGGTGTCGCTGGACGAGTTCACCGATTTTCCGTAGTGCGCCGCGTTTGCGGCATGCGGGGTTTCTGCCGCGCGACGTCCAGCTCGCCGGTCAGTCGGGCGCCAGCAGAAAATCCTTTACCACCTTGATCTGGTCTTCCGCCATCAGCATGGGCGCGTGGCCAATGCCGGCAAATTCGACCAGCCGCGGGCGCGGCCCGCGTTTTTGCATTTCCCCGGCGGTTTCCTTCAGCAGCAGATCGGATTCGGCGCCGCGTATCGCGAGCGTGGGACAGGTGATGGTGTCCCAGAAACTCCACAGGTCGACATTTTGCGCCGGCCCTTTGCGAAAAGGTGCCGCGATGTCGGGGTCGTAGCACATGCCCCAGCTGCCGTCGGAGTGCTCCTTGGCGCCGTGCAGGGTCATGTGATGCCATTGCGCATCGGTCAGCGGGCCGAACGGGGCGGAGACCGCGCGCACATAGGCTTCGAGTTCCTTGAAAGTCTTGAAGCGCGGGTCTTTGCCGACGTAAGTCGCGATGCGCTCGAGCGAGGCCTTGGGAATCAGCGGCCCGACGTCGTTGACCACCAGTTTGCGGATCGGCGAATTGGGGCGCGACGCGAGCAACATGCCGAGCATGCCGCCCATCGACGTGCCGACCCAGTAGAGCGAGCGCGCGCCGTAGCGCCTGGTCAGGAAGTTCGACAGTTTGCCCAGCCAGCCGCCCGCCGCGGGCCATGCCGTTACGCGCGCGATCAACGCGTTCATGTCGGCCATGTATTGCGGATAGCTGTAATCGTCCTTGTTATACAGCCAGTCGCTGCGGCCGCGCCCGGCGACGTCAGGGCACACCACGCGGCATTCCGCGGCCAGTTCCTGCGCCAGAAAATCAAAATCGCGGCAGTTGCGCGTCAGGCCGTGCACGCAGATGACGACGCGCTGGCTGGCGGGGTCGCCCCAGTCGGTATAAAAAATCTTGTGAAAACCCCGGGTGCTGAGGCCCAGCAGGTGGTCGGTTCGCATGGCGGCGCCTGGTGTTGGTTTACGAGCGGCTAGTGTAGAGATTTGTGCGCAAACATTCCACCGCGCGGGATCGCGTGCTTACAGCAATGCAAACGTGCCGCCGCCGGCGCCGAAAAATACCGCGGCGTGCGCCCACGCCCACAGCAGGTAGTTGAGCCGCAGTTTCGCCGGCAGATAGTTGGAGATCAGAAACAGGCGGCCATCGGCGGGCGCGCGCAAGACGTGGGTGCCGTCCTGCATGCGGATTTCGCGGTGCTGCGCTTCGACTTCGCGTATGGCCTGGCGCCGCGCGAGCTCCCATTCCTTGAGATCCAGCGCGCCGTCCTGGTTCAGATCGAAGCGCTTGAGCAATTCGGGCTGGTTTTTTTTCCATGCTGCCAGCAGTGACCCCACGTCGGCATCGAGATTGAGTTCGCTGTTGGCGCCGCCGATCGTGACAAAATCACCGAGCGCATAGATGAGTTCCCGCGGCAGCAACAGCCATTCGGTATAGCGATAATTGCCCTTTGTCCAGGTCTCTTTGCGCGAGCACAGGACTTCGGCATTCTCGGGATCGATCACGCAGCTTCCCGTGGCGTCCTTGACGACAAAAGGCTCGTCGCTGACGCCGGAATCCTCCAACGTCCATTTGTCGTCAGATGATTTTTCGTAAACCTCGTATTGAAACCATACGCAGGGCAGCAGGGAATATTTGGAGAGCAGCGGGGTGCCGCCCGGGAGTTCGGCGCGCCCGGAGATTTCAACGTAACCCTGCGCGGCAGTGGCGATGTTCGAGAGCGGGGTGTCCTCTACGTGGCGCAGGCGCCGGTAATTGCCGACCCACGCCGCGAAGCTGACGAGCGACATGGCGCCCAACGCAAAGGGCCACACTGCCGCCGATTCGGCCTGGGCGGCGGCCCCCAGTATGAATACGTGAACGCCACCCGTCAGCCAGTTGAACGAATGGAGGCGCAGCCTGACGCCCATGGCCGGCGCTATTTAAACAATTCCTTGACGTCGACGTCGGTTTTTTCCGCGGCATCGAATTCGAGCAATTGCGCCTGCTTGAAATTGAACATGCCGGCGATGATGGCGTCGGGAAACTGTTCGACGCGCACGTTATTGATATTGGCCGATTCGTTGTAGAACTCGCGGCGGTCCGCGATCGCGTTCTCAAGCCCCGTGATGCGGCTCTGCAGTTGCAAAAACGTCTGGTTGGTCTTGAGGTCGGGATATTGCTCGGCCAGCGCGAACAGGCTGCCGACGCTGGCACGCAGTCCTGCTTCGGCGGTGCCCAGAGCGCGCATGTCCTGGGATTCGCGCGCGGAGAAAACCTTGGAGCGCGCTTCGATCACTTTCTGC
>JAIOOZ010000486.1 GCA_021414185.1 Betaproteobacteria bacterium | reverse complement strand
GATTTCAGCTGCGGATAGTTCTCGGTGACCACCAGCAAGCGCGACAGCGCCGAGGACAATTCGCCCTGCGCGGCCTGGAATTTCTGGAAAGCGGCTGGATCGTTCACGAGTTCGGGAGTCGCCTGTATGCTGCCGACCTTGGAACGCGCGTTGGTTACGCCAAGCAGAACGTCTTTCTCCTGTTGCGCGAAACCCTTGACGACGTTCACCAGATTGGGCACCAGATCGGCGCGGCGCTGATATTGGTTGACCACTTCGGCCCAACCCGCCTTCACCTGTTCGTCGGACGATTGCAGCGTGTTGTAGCCGCACCCGCCCAGACCCAGCGTTGCCGTCAGCAGCATCAGCGTGACAAAAATGCGTTTCATAGCCATTACTCCTCGTTAAAAAGGCCAGCGGGTGCTACATGGGGGCGGCTTTGCCGCTTTGCAAGCCGCGCATGGTGTCCACGGCAAAACACAGGTCGGTCCACGCTTTGGCCTTTTCGGGCAGGCTGCGCAGCAAATAGGCTGGATGATAGGTGACGATCAGCGGAATGCCCTGATACTGATGGATTTTGCCGCGCATGCTGGCCACCGCGGCATCGCGTTTCAGCAGATTGACCGCGGCGACCTTGCCGAGGGCTACGATCAGCCTGGGCTTGATCAACGCGATCTGACGGTGCAGGTAGGGCTCGCATTGGGCAGCCTCGCCTGGCTCCGGGTTGCGATTGCCCGGCGGCCGGCATTTGACGACGTTCGCGATATAGACATTGTGGCCGCGCTTCAACTTGATCGCCGCCAGCATGTTGTCGAGGAGTTTGCCGGCCTGACCGACGAACGGCTCGCCTTTGGCGTCTTCTTCCGCGCCCGGCCCTTCGCCGATGAAGAGCCACTCGGCCGCCTCGTCGCCGACTCCGAACACGGTTTTGTTGCGGCCCTTGTGCAGTGGACAGGCGACGCAGCCGGCCACGCTCTCTTTGAGTTGCGGCCACTCCATGTTCACGATTCCCTGCGCACGCGCGTCAAGCGGCACAACTTTGGGCAATACGCGCACGGTCACGGGCTCGCCGTCCGGCGCTTGCGCTGCCATTGCAACCGGCGCCGCGGCCGCGGGTTCCGCTGCCGGCGCGCCCCGCAAGCGCCACACCGGGGTCAGCCCCAGTTCTTTCATGATGTCGTCGCGCGATGCGCTCATGACAATTCCAGTTCCAGCACTATCGCGTCTTCACGGCCGTCGCGCGCCGGATAATAGCCGCGCCGCGTCGCGATTTCGCTGAAACCGGCGTCGGCATACAAGCCGCGCCCCGCCACATTGGACGGCCTGACTTCCAGCAAGATACGGCTGGCGCTGAAATCGCGCGCCAGCTTGAGCAGAAATTGCAGCTGTTCGCGCCCATGGCCCTGGCGCTGCCACTGCGCGGCGATG
>JAIOOZ010000483.1 GCA_021414185.1 Betaproteobacteria bacterium | reverse complement strand
ACTCGACGGCATGACAGCGCCCCTTTGCATCATCTGGGGAGACCAGGACCACGCCGCACCGCCCCCGGTGCAGGAGGCCTACCGCGCAGTGCCTGCACGCATGAAAAACGTCGAAGTGCATATCTTCCCGGGCATACTGCACGGTTACATGATGCCGGGCGGCGAAAAAGCCTACAGCCCCGAAACGCGCAAGTTCTCGATGGGGCGCGCGCTCGCCATTCTCGACGGGCTGCGTGCGTAAGAAAATCTTCCTCCCCTTCAAGGGGAGGACCGAGGTGGGGATGGGTCAATAGCTTATGCGCAATTCACCCATCCCCATCCCGGCCTTCCCCTTGAAGGGGAAGGAGATAAATTCAGATCACGCCGGCTCCATGCCGGCTTTCCGGATTGCAGGAGCGGCCGCGGGCGCGGTGATGTAATCGAGCAGCGCCTTTGCGGCGTCCGGCTGGCCTGCGCTCACCTGCATGCCGGCCGAGAAAATCGTGATCTGCTGAATGTCGTCCGGCAGCGGCCCCAGAAAGTCGATGCCGGGGACGGGCAGGAGTTCGCTGACCTGCTGGAAACCGATCTCCACTTCGCCGCGCGCGACCACCGCACCCACAGGTTCGCCTTTCACCTGGCGCGTTTTCGCCTTGAGTTCCGCCGCGATACCCAGGCGCTCGAACAACTTGATGATGTAGACGCCGCTCGGCCCGGTCGAATGCGCGACGGACTTTGCCGCGAGCAGGGCGTGTTTCAACGCCGCGCTGGAAGAGATGTCCGGCCGCATTGCACCGGCACGCACGGCAACGCCGACTCCCGATCGCGCCAGATCGACGCGGCTGCCGGCCTTGATGCGCCCGGCGGCGATGAACTCGTCGATATTGCCCGCCTGCATGATGACGAGATCGCTCGTCTCGCCTGCCATCACGCGCTTGAACAGATCGACGCCGGGTATCCAGCGCGTGGCGACCTTGTGTCCGGTTGCGCGTTCGAACCCGGGTACCAGTTCGAGATAAGCCGCCTTGAATGCGGCAGAGGACATGACTTGCACTTCAGCTGAATACGACATCGAGCGCTAATCCTTCTGGGCAGGTCGTGCATCTGAAAAAAACTACTGCGCAGTTTATACCGGAGACGCCGCCGTGTAGCGCCGCAAAGTTCGCTACCGTACAGACAATATATAAATAACACGTTGTCAAAAGGTTCCAGTAGTATCTGGACTCGTAACGCCAGTGGTTTCATGCAGCGAATCACACAGGGAGGCGCTTATGAGGATCGCGTACGGACTTTTTATGGCGACTGCCGCCTTGCTCGGCTGCGCCCATGCACTCGCAGCGCCATATCCGACGGAAGAGCAGTTGCGCGCCGGCATAGTCGCTGCCGCCGTGGTCCTCAAAACCGAAGGCCTTGAAGTCGAAGTGCTCGACGCCCAGAAAGAAGGCCTTAACCGGCCGCTGCTGGCATCCGGACTTCGCTTGTCCGATAACGTGTGCCTGGTTTTTTTCAATACGCGGCCCGAAGACGGGCTGAATCAGTTTTTCGAATCCATATCCGAGCAGGACCTGCCCGTGTGGCTGAAAGCCATGGCGGTGCACGAACTCACGCATTGCATCGAGCAGCGCGAGGCCTACGTCCGCAACCGGTTCGAAAAGGTATTGCCCCCGGGATACGCGCGGGACACCGTGACGGTGCAGGGCTATATGTCGGTAGTGAAAAGCGGCGCGGTCGAAGGCTGGGGAGAAGTTCTGGCGGACATCGCCTCGGTGCTGTACTTCCAGCAGGCGGTGCCGGCGCAGTGGATGCGGTTTACGCGTCGCCTCGTCGCCATGCGGCACGGCCTCGCGTGGAAATGGCCCGATCACGACACCTCGGTGTGGCTGAACCGGATCATCGAGGCGAACGACAGCGTTGCCGCGAACCAGAGCTTGTTTGAAAAAGCGTTCGAACTGCGCCGGAAATACCGCCCTGACTAGAGTCCGGGCGGAGTCGCTTTACGTTCAGCGCGGTTTTTTCAGATACTCGGCATTCACGCAGTTGGCGAGCGTGCCGTCGCGCAGGTAGAAAAACGCGGTTTCAATCGCCTTGCGCCGCAGGTCCACCAGCGAATGCGGGCTGTAAAAACCGGCGTGCGGGTTGAGCAGCACGCGTCCACGGATCCACGATTCGTTCGCCTGCCATGCCGCGACCAGCGGATCGCCGGTGGTCGCCGGTTCGTTGGGTAAAACGTCGAGGCCGACGGCGGCGAGCTTGCCGCTTTTGAGTCCGGCGAGCAGCGCCGCGGTGTTGCAAATCGGTCCGCGCGCTGTGTTGATGAGGTAGGCGCCCGGCTTCATGGCGGCGACCGCCGCGTCGTTTATCAGCCCGCGGGTGGTTTCGGTGAGCGGCGAATGTATGGTCACCACGTCGGCCTGGCCTAAAAGTTCGTGGAGGGTGCGCGCGCGGGTGAAACCGAATGCCAGCTCGGCGCCGTTCGGCAGCAGCGGGTCGTAGAACGAGACATTCATGCCGAACGCGCGTGCGCGCAGTGCCGACGCGGTGCCGATGCGGCCCAGGCCGATCACGCCGTACGTCGCGCCGCGCAGGCGGCGCGCGGTGACGTTGTGCACGTGCGTCCAGCCGCCTTTGAGATCGGCGCGCAGCGCGGCGTCGAGCGCCGCGGTACCGCGCGCGAAAGTGAGCATGGTCGCAATCGCCGAATCGGCGACTTCGGTGGTGCCGTAGTCGGGCACGTTGCATACCGCGATGCCGGCTTCGCCGCACGCCTTCAGGTCTACCACGTCGAAACCGACCCCGTTGCGCACCACGATGCGCGTGCGCTTGATGTGCGGGATAACTTTGGCGTCTATCGGCACGAAGCGCGTGATGACCGCGTCGCATTTCTCCCACGCCGCCGGTTCTACGGCTTCGAAGTTGTCCTTGCGCGCGTTGACGAGCACGGTGTCAGTACCGACGACTTCGCGCTCGATATCGAGCGGGTCGGAGCGGCTGTCCGGAAAAAGTATGTTGAATGGCACTTGAGATCCCCCTGGTCGGTTTTATGGAAGCTCTGAAAAATCGCACTTTCGTCGTTCCCGCGTAGGCGGGAACCCAGGAGATTCAACTGTTTCTGGATACCCGCCTGCGCGGGTATGACAATTAGTCAGAGTTCTATTGGTTTGGTCTGGCGATTTTAAGCGTTTCCGCTCCGGCGCGCTTCAGCGCTCAGGCAGCGGAATGAACTCGGTCTCGCCGGGGACGGCCGGAAAACGCTTTTCGCGCCAGCGCACCTTGGCTTCTTCGATCATTTCCTGCGAGCTGGCAACGAAATTCCACCAGAGGAAGCGGTCGCCGTCCATTTTCGCGCCGCCCAGCAGCATGATGCGCGCGGCCGTAGCGGCGCGGATTTCGACCGTGCTGCCCGCGCCCAGCACCGCCATGTGATTTGCTGCCACTGCTTCGCCGGCGATGCTGACGTCGCCATCGACAATATAGGCGGCGCGCTCGGCGTGCTCGGCCGGGAATTCGAATGCGGCGCCCGCCTGCATCTCGACCGCGAGGTAAAACATTTCCGAAAACGTCGGCGTCGGCGCGCGTTGTCCGAACGCCGTGCCGGCGATGAGGCGCATGTGCACGCCGGACCGTTCGATCACCGGCAGGCTGGCCTTGGGCAGATGCGTGAAAGCCGGCGCCACCGCTTCGTGTTGCTTCGGCAGCGCCAGCCACGTCTGTATGCCGTGCAAACGCCGCGCCACGCGCTTGTCTTCGCTGGATGTGCGCTCGGAATGCACGATGCCGCGCCCTGCG
>JAIOOZ010000234.1 GCA_021414185.1 Betaproteobacteria bacterium | reverse complement strand
TTGATCGGATTGCCGTAACCGGTGTCAGCGTCAGCCACCACCGGCAGCTCGCAAGCATCGACGATGCGGCTCGCGTTGTCGATCATCTCGGTCGCGGTCAGGAGGCCGACGTCCGGCATGCCGAGGCGCGTGATGCTGGTGCCGAAGCCCGTCATATAAGCGGCTTCGAATCCCGCCAGCTTGACGAGGCGCGCCGCGAGTCCGTCCGCCACGCCGGGCGCGACGAGACAGCCGGGGCCCGCCAATAATTTGCGTAATCTGGTCGTTACTTTTTCCACTGGTTTCTCCTTTTTTTTCCTGCGGTTTTCTATTCGGGTGTTGCGGCGCGCGCGAGTTGAGTCACATCATCGAGTTCGGCGACGCGCCAGGTCAGCGCAATCAGCGCCGCGATCCGCGCTTCCGGCAGTATGCCTTGCGCCAGTCCGCGCAATTTGTTTTCGAGATCGCCATCACTCATCGGATTCTCCGCGCTGCCGATGACCTTTTCTACGACCTTGGTATGCGTCTTGCCGTTTTTCAGCGTCACGGTGACTGCGGCAGCTATTTCCTTGAGTTGCGCATCCGCCGTAGCGGCGATGCTGGCACGCAGGGCGCGAATTTCAGGAGCGTTGACCCGCTCGTCGGTGTACTGGTGCTCACCGGCGGTGCCGTCGACCAGCGCCACCGCCGCGGAGTGGTAGATGCTCCACTTGGATTTGAGCCCGTTCGGCGGCGACTGGATACCGGTCAATTCGAGAGCGCGCGGACTGACGCGCAGCGCCACGCGCTCGATGTCTGCCGCACGCAACTGATGTTCGTTGCGCAACTGTATGCAGGCGTCTATCACCGGGTGGGCGACGACCCCGCAGGCGTAAGGCTTGTAACTGTTTTGCAGAATTTCGTACGTGGTGCCGAGGCCGGCAGCAATCGCCTTGAGGTCGCGCTCAGGAGCCAGCACGTTGGCGAAGCCATGCGGTCCTTCAAGGCTCGATTCGGCAGCGGTGAAACCTTGCTGCGCCAGTAGCGCGGCAAGCAGGCCATTTTGCGCAGCGCGGCCGTGAATAAAAGCTTTGGTCATGGTGCCGGCCATTTCGCGCGTGCCCGCCGCCTGCGCGCAGGCGATGCCGAGAGCGTGCGTGGTTTGGTCTTCGTCGAGTCCGAGCATGCGCGAGGAAGCGGCCGCGGCACCGAACACACCGGCGGTACCGGTTATATACCAATGCGAGTTGTGCGCGAACCAGATCGCATTGGCGATGCGACATTCGATTTCCACGCCGACGATGAACGCCACCAGAAAGTCACGGCCATTCATCGGTTGGCGCTCGGCCAACGCCAGCAGCGAAGACGCGACCGGGACGCTCGGATGCAGCAGCGTGCGCAAATGCGTGTCGTCGAAATCGAGCACGTGCGCCGAGAGTCCGTTGATCAGTGCAGCATGCAGGGCATCGGTGCGTTCGTGCCGGCCGAGGATGGAGCATTGATTGCCGGCTGCAAACGGCAGCAGCGCCGCAATGGTTTTATCGACTGCGGGATGCGTCGAGCCGCCGACGGCGCAGCCTATCCAGTTGACGAGCGAACGTTTTGCTTCGTGCAGCGCCGCGGCCGGAATTCCGGCATTGGTTGCAGTAATCGCGTAGCGGGCAAGCTCACGGGCAAGCGTCATTCCATTACCGTTTCAATCCGCGAGTATGCCCGTTGCTTTGACGACTTTGCCCCACTTGTCGACTTCGGACTTGATGTAGGCGGCGAATTCCTGCGGCGTGGTGGTCGAGCGCTCGTAACCGAGCACCGCGATGCGCTCGAGGATATCGGGTGACTGCATGATCCTGATGAATTCGCCGTGGAGCCGCGTGATGATCGCTGCCGCAGTTTTGGCGGGAGCGAGCGCGCCATACCAGGTGTTGGCGTCGTAGTTGGCGACGCCGCTTTCAGCTATCGTCGGCAGTTCCGGCGCGGCGGCAGTGCGCTTCAACGTCGTCACTGCCAGGCCGCGCAGCCGGCCGGCCTTGATTTGCGGCAGCACCGACGGCGCGGTCGCGAATCCCACCACGGTTTCACCGCCGACCAGGCTGGTCACTGCAGGACCGCCGCCTTTATACGGCACGTGCGTGAGGTTGACGCTGGCGAGGTTTTTGAAAAGCTCCGCCGCGAGGTGGGCTGAACTGCCGCTGCCCGACGACGCATAGTTAAGCTGGCCGGGCTTGGCCTTTGCCAGCGCGATCAGCTCCTGCACCGATTTGGCGGCGACGGACGGGTGCACGACAAGTATGTTGGGCGTAGAAGCGAGCAGCGTGATGGGCGCGAAATCCCTGACGATGTCGTATCCCGGCTTCTTGTAAAGAGTCATGTTGATCGCGTGCGCGATGTTGCCCATGACCAGCGTGTAGCCGTCGGGAACCGAGTGTGCTCCAATCTCGGCGCCGATGTTGGCGCCCGCGCCCGGCCGGTT
>JAIOOZ010000531.1 GCA_021414185.1 Betaproteobacteria bacterium | reverse complement strand
TCGAAGGCGACCGCGTCTTCGTCGCGGTGACCGCGAGTTCAGCTTACGCCGGCCTGCCGCATACCGAGATGTATACGCCGGACGGCAACTGGATGCGCCATCCATTGGTCAATCACAATCAGGTGCTCGAATACGAATTCCTGCCGCCGTTTCCGGCTTACGCGTTTCCGCTCGAATCGGGCAAACGCTGGTCGGTGCGCGTCAACGCGAGGAATCTCGTGACTGGCAGGCAGAACAGCGTGCGTGTCGACGGTGAAGTTCTCGGCAGCGAGCGCATTACTACGCCGGCCGGGACATTTGACGTCGTGAAAATCAGGCGGCGCGTCTACGCGGGAGACTGGGACGCTTTCCTGCGCGAAACCAACATAGTCGAAGTCGATTGGTATGCGCCCGCGCTCGGACGCTCGGTGCGTCTCGAAGCCAATTCAAACTGGCTGGACACCAGCCGCAGTCCGGGCGGTGGCGGCGTGATGGGGATGCTGGGCGGCAACCAGGTGATGCGCGGCGACTGGACCATAAAGGAACTGGTCGGCTATCAGGTAGACGGTAAAAGCGCGGGCCGCGCTGCCGTTGCGGCTCCGTCCCGCTGATGTCTATTGCGTTGCCGCTGACAGCGCGATCCATTTCGCCACTGCGCGTGAAATGGATGCAATGCCGGCGGCGTTGACGTTGCCCGGCCAGCGGTCACTGGCTGCATGGAAATGGGCATTGGCGCCGGCCATCGACAGCACCTTCCCGCCGTGGTCGGTGATATCGCGCCCTTCACCGGAAACCACGCTGATGGTTTCGACGCGTATGTGCTCGGCCGGGTAGCCTTCGGCGCAAAGCAGATCGCGCATCGTTGCCGAATCAGCGGGATCGGCGGCGCGCAGGAATAAAGTGAGGTTGCTCGCGCAGCCGAGGTTGGCGCCGAGGTGCAGCCAGTGGTGCGCGCCTTTTACGAGACTCGGTTCCCGCGCCAACAGTTCGGTCAGGCCCAGATGCCCGAGTTCATGTCCGCAAGTCGCATACGAGCGCACGTCGCGCCGCAATGTTTTTTGTTCGCGCAGCGCCGTCGCGGCATCGATCGCAGCCAGCCAGGCGACGATGCCGCCGGCGCGCTCGGCGGTGGATTCCCACCAGCCGGTGCGCGGTGTCACCACGAGCAGCGGGGCAGTTGCGGGGTTGCCAGACGCAACGTGCGCGGCGACGTTATACGACTGTGTTTTCTCGCGCCGGTGGATGCTGACTACTTTTATCGCGGCATTTTTCTGTGCCTGCGTTTGGAGCAGCGCGTGGTTCGCGCCCGCGACCAGCAGCACCGGCGGTCCGAAGGGCGCGTCGAAAAACTGCGCATTGATCGGCGCCAGCGATTCGCCTGTCACACGCGTGGCGACCACCAGCGCGGCATGACTGGTTGCGCGCCGGATGGTTTCAAAACGCATGCCTTTGATCGAAGCTGAATTCGGCGGCAGATCGAGGTAGCCGATTTCACTGCTGCTCTCGTTCGCACCCAATTTGCCCGCAATGCCCGCGGCGGCCGTCGGCGGCGAGTCGAACATCGGCAGACCATCGATGCGTTGTCCGGCGGATTCGAGCCAGGCCTCATCGACGACGGTGCGATTGACGCCCACCGGCATGCGCGACACTGCCGCGCCGGTCGCGCCGGCTTCACGCTCCAGCCATTCGCCGCTGGCAAAATCGCCGGGCGTGCCGACGCGGTGGATGCCGCTCAGGTCGAAAGCGCTGACCAACTGCGCCGCGCGGGATGCGGTGTATTCCTTCATGCTGCCTCTTGTTTGACGGTTGATTGATGACTACTGCGCGGTGGCGCCGATGGCCTTGACGAGTTCCACGGCCTTGAGCGCTTCCTCGCGCACGAACTCGCGGGCCGCCGCCAGCGAGCGCGGCCGCGGAGCGCTGCCGTTCTTCTCGAGAAATTCGCGCGTGTCCGCTTCGTTGAGCATGCGCACGAATTCGCGGTTGAGGAGCTCGAGCACGTTGCGCGGAGTCGCGGCCGGCGCGAACAGCGTCTGCCATGTTTCGTAGGTGAAGCCGGGCGGCATCGCTTCGCGCATCGTCGGCACCGACGGCAGGAGGTCTATGCGCTTCAGGCCCGCCGACGCGAGCGGGCGCAGCTTGCCGGCATTGATCAGCGGCAGCGCGTTGGTGACCGCGGTGATCGTGTAATCGACCTGGCTGCTGACGGTCGCGATGACGCTTTCGGTCGAGCCTTTCATCGGGATGTGCCGCGCGCTCGTGCCGGTGGCGGTGAGGAACGCCTGTCCCGCCAGATGCGCCGGGCTGCCGATGCCCGGTGTTGCGAAGTTAAGCTCGCCCGGTTTCGCCTTTGCCGCCGCGACCAGG
>JAIOOZ010000530.1 GCA_021414185.1 Betaproteobacteria bacterium | reverse complement strand
CGCTGGCGCTGCCAGCAAACCGAGGCAGGACCCGGCGCCCGCTGCTATGGTCGCCAGCACGCGCGGGATCTGCAGCTTGCGCGCGACTTCCACGACGTGCACGGGACCTGCACCGCCGGTTGCCACCATCGCGAAACTGCGTGGGTCATGGCCTTTCTCCGCTATATGTATACGCGCGGCAGCAGCCATGTTTTCGTTCACGATGTTGCAAATGCCCCACGCGACTTCGGTTGCCGTCAATTTGAGTTTGGTCGCGAGCTTTTGCAACGCGGCCTGCGCGAGATCGGTGCGCAATTTCATCTCGCCGCCGAGGAAGTTGTCCGGGTTGAGATAACCCAGCATGAGGTCGGCATCTGTCACCGTCGCACCTGTGCCGCCGAGTCCATAGCACGCAGGCCCCGGCACCGCGCCGGAAGATTCCGGCCCGACGTTGAGCAAACCAAGATCGTTGACGTGCGCTATCGAGCCGCCGCCCGCGCCGATTTCTATCAGGTCTATGCTCGGTATCAATATAGGCAGGCCGGAGCCGCGTTTGAAACGCGACACCCGCGCGCATTCGAAGCTGTGCGCGATCAGCGGCTCGCCGCCCACCGCCACGCAGGCTTTCGCCGTGGTGCCGCCCATGTCGAACGCGAGGATTTCAGAAATGCCGGTATTGCGCGCGGTATTCAAAGCCGACAGCACGCCACCGGCCGGCCCCGACTCGAGCAGCAGGATAGGCGTGTCGGCGGCCGCCTTGCCCGAAGTAAAGCCGCCGCTGGAAACCATGATCTTCAGCGGCGCACCGGGGGCGAGTTCGTGCACACGCTGGTCGAGCCGGTTCAGGTACTCGGTCATCAGCGGCTGCACATAAGCGTTGGCGACGGTGGTGGACATACGCTCGTATTCGCGGATTTCACGCGCGATGCCGGACGAAATCGAAATCGCCAGCCTGGGAAAACGTTTTTTCACCGCGGTTGCGATCTGCTTCTCGTGCACATCGTTTACGTAAGCGTGCAACAGGCATACCGCCACGGCTTCGATGTCGAGCGTGCCGAGTTGGTCAAGCAGGCGGTCGAGGTCGGAGTGCGCGAGCGGTTTCACGACGCTGCCGCTCACGTCGAGCCGCTCGTCGACCTCCAGGCGCTTGTCTTCGGCCACCAGCGGCTGCGGGATTTCAAGGTTCAGGTCATACAGGTCGTAGCGGATTTCGCGCGCGATGGTCAGCACGTCGCGCGTGCCTTGCGTGACGACGAGCCCGGTGCGCGCACCCTTGCGCTCGATCAGCGTGTTGGTGACGAGCGTCGTGCCGTGCACGACGTCATCGACGTCGCGTTTGCCGTCGCCCCGCGCAGCAGCGATCTGCTTCAACAGGTCAACCATCACGGTGGTCACCGCTTCGCCCGGATCATCGGGCGTGGTCAGCGTCTTGCCGACCCAGATGCGGTTGCCCGGAGAAATGACGGCGAGGCCGTCGGTAAAAGTGCCGCCGATGTCGACCGCGATGCGCACGCGGTCACGCGTCTTCTTTGCTGTGGTCACAACAGTTCCCTGTTAAAGAATCGCAAAATGCAAACAATAATCCGCCGCAGATACACGCAGAAAAATTCAAGGCAAGCCACAGAGGACACAGAGTTCACAGAGGAAAAACAAATCGGCACGATATGCCCACTATTATTTTTCCAGCCTTTCTCTGTGTTCTCTGTGACCTCTGTGGCAAATGTTTTTTTTCAAACTTATCTGCGTTCATCCGCGTTCATCGGCGGTTCCAAATTGTTTTTGAAACCGTCTTTAAAAATAGCCGTCCATGAAAAGCTCCATCCACGGCGGCGTCTTGACGTTTTCCATGCGGTCGAACGGCGGCATGTAGGGCTTGATGTCGAGCACCGGCGTGCCGTCGAGCGCATCGAGCCCGCGCACTTTCACCACGTTGCCTTCGATGCCGAGCAGTTGCACCGCGGTGATCGCCAGCGGATTCGGCCGGTACTTGGTGCGCTGCGCGAACACCCCCACCTCCTGCATGTGTTCCTGGCCGCGCGGCTTGCGCAGCAACTGCTTCGCCGGATCGAAGCCCAGCGCCTTGTCCAGGAAGAAGATGACGAGGATGTGGGAGAAGGTTTCGAGTCCCTGCAGGCCTTTTGCCAGTTGAGGGTCGAGGTGTATCTCGGAGTCGATTTTCGCCCAGCCGCCCTGCGACATTTCGGTCACCGGGCATTTGACGGTGCCTATGGAACTGACACTGAATGATTTCCTGTCCCGCATGTTCATCCTTTCTTTTCAGCCACTGCAG
>JAIOOZ010000529.1 GCA_021414185.1 Betaproteobacteria bacterium | reverse complement strand
AATAAATCGCGGGTGCTCAACCGCGAGTGGATGGAATTCCTCGAGCTCGAGAACCTGCTCGACATCGGCGAAGCGATGGCCGCGAGTTCGCTGCAGCGCCCCGAGACGCGCGGCGCGCACTACCGCACCGATTTTCCGGCACTGGACGCGAACTGGACGGCGAACCTGATCGTGCGGCGCCATGCGGGTCAGTTGCAGGTTGAGAAGAAAGCCGTCGTGACGCTGGAGAAAGCCTCGCCCGCGCGCGAAAAAATTGCAGGAGCGATAGCGTAATGCCTACCGATATCAAAATGCGCGCCGAAATCCGGCGCTTTGACCCGGCGGTCGACACCGAACCGCGTTACGAGACGTTCGAAGTGGAGGGTCAGGACAACTGGCGCATTCTCGACGTCATCCGTTCCATCTACGATAGACAGGCCGGCGATCTCGCCTACCAGTTCGCGTGCCGCGTCGGCCGCTGCGGGACTTGCGCGGTCAAGGTGAACGGCGTCCCCGTGCTTGCGTGCCAGGAGCGCTGCAAGCCCGAGATGAAGATCGAGCCGCTGACGCCGTTTCCGGTGCTGCGCGACCTGGTGGTGGACCGCAGCGAAATCGAGGCGCGCTATGAGCAGCACGCTTATGCGCCGCAGCGCGCCACCGAATACGCGGGCGGGCCCGAGCCCATCGACGTCAAGCACGCGGAGCACCTGTGTCACATGGGTTCGTGCCTTGCATGCATGGTGTGCGTGTCGGGTTGCCCGGCGGTGGAAGAACGAGCATTCGACGGCCCGGCGTTCATGCTGAAGCTGCGCCACATGGCCGAGCATCCGGCGGATACCGGCAACCGGCTCGAGCAGGCAATCGATGCCGGCATGCTGGAATGTTTCGGCTGTGATCTGTGGATCTGTGCACGCAATTGTGCCCGGCGGACCTGAGCCCCGCGCAGGCGATACGCGACTTCCGGCGCGACATGATATTCGGCGGGAGCAAAAAACATGAGTAAAGCCACGCTGCCGCGGAACACCACGCGCCAGGCCGAGGGCATGCAGTACGGCGACGTGGCACGCACGATGCACCGGTTCAGCGGTGCCGTCATAATCGTGTTCGTGCTGGTACACGTGATCGTGCAGGCGGTGCGGCACGTGCCGATGTTCGCTTCGATGAATGCCGGCGCGCCCTGGCTGCAGACGATGCAGGAGCAGAACTGGGTGCACGCCATTCTGTTTTTCTGCATTGCCTTCCATACGCGCGTTTCGCGTGACGCCGGTATGGATGTGGGTGATGCAGCGCGCGTTCGGACTGCTGCTCGGCCCGTTGGTTGCACTGCACGTGTGGATGCCGGAAATGAGCAATAACCGCGTGCTCAACGCCGCTTTGCTCCTGCTGGTCGTCGGGCACGGTTACAGCGGCATCAAGCGGCTCGCGCAACAGGAGCGGCGCTCGACCGTCATCGCTGCGCATGCCTGGGCGTGGCTGATACTCGTCGCGGTGTTCGGC
Organism: Betaproteobacteria bacterium; assembly: GCA_021414185.1. Lineage (GTDB taxonomy): Bacteria > Pseudomonadota > Gammaproteobacteria > Burkholderiales > SG8-41 > PALSA-1004. The sequence goes on along the minus strand of JAIOOZ010000529.1, from coordinate 1,470 downwards.
GTGCTGATCGTATTGTTCGGCCGCTAGCCGGACGCATTGCGCGCGGGAAGAGCATGGACGCCAAACCAGCCAACCCGCATTCGGCGCGCGGCGAGAACGAGCGCAAGGTCTTTCAGCGCGACCGCACGCCGCACATTTTTCGGCCGATTGAATTCCGCTCGGTGCGCGTGCGCAACCGCATCACCATGTCGCCGATGTGCCAGTACTCCGCTGAGAACGGCGTGGCGGGCGACTGGCATTTCCAGCACCTGTGCTCGCGCGCGGTGGGCGGCGCCGGCATCGTGTTCACCGAATCGGTTGCGATCGAGCCGCGCGGGCTCATCACCTCGCATTGCCTTGGTCTGTGGAACGACGAGCAGCGCGATGCCTATGCGCGCATCACGAAATTCGTCAAGGAGGCGGGCGCAGTCCCCGCGATCCAGTTGAGCCATTCAGGACGCAAGGGTGCCGTGGGACGTCCGTGGGAAGGCGGCAAGCCGCTGACGAAGGAGCAGGGCGCGTGGCCGTTGATCGCGCCGTCGGCGCTCGCTTTCGGTGACGGCTACCAGGTGCCGACGGCGATGGATGCCGACACGATTGCGAAAACGATAGAACTGTATGCGATTGCGGCGCGCCGCGCGCGCGAGGCAGGCTTTCAGCTCATCGAGGTGCACGCGGCGCACGGCTATATCGCGCATGAGTTTCTCTCGCCGCTGGCCAACCAGCGCACCGACCGCTATGGCGGCAGTTTTGAGAATCGCACGCGTTTCCTGCTCGAAGCGATAGCCGCGGTGCGCAGCGAGTGGCCGGACGATATGCCGCTGTTCGTGCGCATCTCCGCCACCGACTGGGTGGAGGGCGGCTGGGACCTCGAGAGCAGCGTGCAACTCGCGCAAGCACTCAAAGCAACGGGCAAGGTCGATCTCATCGACTGCTCGAGCGGCGGACTGGTGCAAAAGCAGAAACCGGTTATCCATCCCGGCTACCAGGTGCCGTTCGCGGCGGCCGTTCGCAGCCGCGCCGGCATCGCGACCAGCGCGGTGGGAATGATTTACAGCCCCGACATGGCCGAACAGATCGTCGCCAACGGGCAGGCCGACATGGTGAGCCTGGGGCGCGCGATGCTGATTGATCCGTACTGGCCGCAGCGCGCGGCAAAAGTGCTGCGCGCCGAAGTCAATTGGCCCGCGCAATACGAGCGCGGCGACATTTACTGAGGAGATATTCGACGTGGACATGAAGCTTGCCGGAAAAACCGCGCTCGTCACGGGCGCCAGTAGCGTCGGCCTCGGGCGCGCGATCGCGCTGGGGCTGGCGCGCGAAGGCGTCAAGGTCGCCATCACGGCGCGGCGCGGCGATTTGTTGAAGCAGGCCGCGCAGGAAATCAAGGCGGCCACCGGCCACGAGCCTTTTGTCATCGAAGGCGATCTTTACCAGAAGGAAACGCCGGCGCGTATTGCGGCCGAAGCGCGTACCAAGCTCGGGCGTGTC
>JAIOOZ010000233.1 GCA_021414185.1 Betaproteobacteria bacterium | reverse complement strand
GCCATTGAGCACGTCACCCTGCATTGCGCCGTCCGCATAAACTTCGGTAGTCCACTGGTAGGCGGGACCGAGTTGATCGAGCGCGGCGAAGGTCGTCAGCAGTTTTATGGTGGACGCCGGATTCAGCGCGCGTTCGTCGCCGACCGCAACCACTGGCCGCGGCACCTGGACGTCCTGCACGAAGATTCCCACGCTGCTCTCGGGTACGCCGGCTTGCGCCAGTGCCTGGGCCACCGGTTGCGGCAGGCGGGAAGCCGCATCCTGGGCCGACGCATAGTTGGCGAGGCCGCAACACCACGCCGCGCATATTCCCAGAAGTAGGTGACGGCTATAGAGCATTGATGATTTCCAGGGTGCGCGTCACCAGCATGTCCATTTCGCTTTCGCTGATAACGTAAGGCGGCATGAAGTAAACCGTGTTGCCGATCGGCCGCAGCAATAATTCGTGTTCGAGCGCAGCCTGATAAAACCTGCGCGCTAAAGTCGAGTCGTCAGCGTCGATCTCGAACGCCCAGATCATGCCGGTGTGGCGAAAATTTTTCACGCGCGGATGCCGCGCCAGTTCGCGTGCCGCGCGGTTCAGATATGCCGCTTTCTCCTGGTTGCCTTCAATGACCTTGTCGCGCCGGAATATTTCCAGCGTCGCCAGCGCCGCGCGGCATGCCAGCGCGTTGCCGGTATACGAATGAGAATGCAGGAACCCGCGCGCCACGCTGTCATCGTAGAACGCCGCATACACTTTGTCAGTGGCCATCACTACCGAGAGCGGCAGATAGCCGCCGGTGATGCCTTTGGACAGGCACAGAAAGTCGGGCGCGATGCCCGCTTGCTCGTGCGCAAAAAAAGTACCGCTGCGGCCGCAGCCGATCATGATTTCGTCGGCGATCAGGTGCACATCGAAACGATCGCACAGCGCACGTGCGCGACGCAGGTATTCTGCATCGTACATCGCCATGCCGGTGGCGCCCTGCACCAGCGGCTCTACGATCAGCGCTGCGGTTTCGGCATGGTGCTGTTCCAGGTGGCGCTCGAGTTCTTCGGCGCAGCGTTCGGCATATTCGCGGGGTGTCTCGCCGTGATTCGCCAGCCGCCAGTCGGGGCTCGGCACTTGTGCGCTGTGCCGCAGGAGCGGCGCGTAAATATCCTTGAACAGGGCGACGTCGGTCACCGACAAGGCGCCCAGCGTTTCGCCGTGATAACTATTGGCGAGACTGACGAAGCCGCACTTCTGCGGCTTACCGCCGTTGCGCCAGTAATGAAAGCTCATTTTCAGTGCAATCTCGACCGCCGATGCACCATCGCTGCCATAAAAGCAGTGGCCGAGCTTGCCGCCGGTCAACGCGCTCAATTGTTCCGAAAGTTCGACGACGGGCTCGTGCGTGAAGCCGGCGAGGATCACGTGTTCGAGCTTGCCCAGCTGCGCGATGAGCGCGGCGTTGATGTCCGGGTTCGCGTGTCCGAACAAATTGACCCACCACGAACTGATCGCGTCGAGGTAACGCCGCCCGTCGAAGTCGTACAGCCACACGCCGTCGCCGCGCGCAATCGGCACCAGCGGCAGCGTTTCGTGCTGTTTCATCTGCGTGCAGGGGTGCCACACCGCGGCAGCGCTGCGTGTTAGCAGTGAGTCGTTGCGAGTGCTAATGGCCATGTGCGGAAAAATCGCGTTGATTATGTTGCGCGCAATATTTACAAATGATGCAACTCATGCACAAAATCAGGCGTTATGTGATTAACGCGAAAAGGAGACCGCATCTTCGTTGCGACGAGACTGTGACGCCAAAAGTTGTGTATGAGTGGCATCAAACTTGCTCGGTTGTGAGTGTAGCATCCCTCTGGAGGTAAGCTCGCCATGGAGTTACTCGATCGCATCGAAGACCAGGTCGCTTCTACCCGCCTGCCGCTGTTTGCCATTACCCTCGCCGCGGTACCGTGCCCCGACACGCCGATCATCCTCACGTTGCATTGGCACGGCTTCATCAAGGAAAGGCTTGCCGAGGTCGAAGAGGCCGGCGTGGTTTCATACACGCCGGTGCCCAGCTCGGCATTGCAATTGAACGAGCGATGGCGGGATCTTGTCGCCGTCGATCGTGCCGCAATGGAGGCGGCATGGGAACTCGGTGCGTGGGATGTGCAGCGCGCCGAACGCCCTGGCTGCATGCGGCCGGGCGCCGAGTCGAGCGAAGCGCTCGAGTGTCTGCAGGCCTTCGGCGCGTTCCCGTTCGGCATCAATGGCAACAACGTGGTGGTGGCCGACGCACCCGACGCGGACGAGCTGGTTGAAGTCGCGGCGCGGCGCGGTTACCTGATGTGGATGTTCCGGCCGGTGCGCGGCGGCATCTGGAGTGAATACGCCGACGATGCAACCTTGACCGACGACGGGCGCCGCAACGGGCCATGCCCGCTGGCGCCGATACCGCCGACTTGCGACGGCTGCCGGAAGACCGTATACCGGTTTGGCATCCCGACCACAAACCCGCTGATCATTCATTAGGGCGCACGCGCTGGTCGTCCGCGGCTCTGCCGGCTAACCGGCTGATACATAATAGTTTTTCGACATCCGGCGTTCTGCTGGAGGCGGGCCGGTGCGCTATTTCTAAGCGCTCGCCCTTGAAAATCAATCGTTAAGCCCTTATTATTAGCACTCACTCAACCTGAGTGCTAATAATTCCCCCGCAATTCATTTCACAGATTTAAAGAGGAGAAGCATTTATGAAGATTCGTCCTTTACATGACCGCCTGATCGTCAAGCGGCTGGAAGAAGAGCGCAAGACGGCCTCCGGCATCGTTATCCCCGACACCGCTGCTGAAAAACCCGATCAAGGCGAAGTGAAAGCCATCGGCAAAGGCAAAGTGCTCGAAGACGGCAAAGTGCGCGCGTTGGACCTGAAAGTCGGCGACCGCGTTTTGTTCGGCAAATATTCCGGCCAGACCGTAAAGGTCGAAGGCGAAGAACTGCTCGTGATGCGCGAAGAAGACATCATGGGCGTCATCGAGTAATCCGCTAAGCAAACAGGAGAAATCAACATGGCTTCAAAAGACGTCAAATTTCATGATTCAGCCCGCGCCAAGATCGTCGCGGGTGTCAATGTCCTGGCCGATGCGGTCAAAGTGACTCTCGGCCCAAAAGGCCGTAACGTCGTGCTCGAGCGCTCGTTCGGCGCCCCGACCATCACCAAAGACGGTGTGTCGGTCGCGAAAGAAATCGAACTGAAAGACAAGTTCGAAAACATGGGCGCGCAGATGGTGAAAGAAGTGGCCAGCAAAACTTCCGACATCGCCGGCGACGGCACCACCACCGCGACGGTGCTCGCGCAATCGATCGTGCAGGAAGGCATGAAGTTCGTTGCCGCCGGCATGAACCCGATGGATCTCAAGCGCGGTATCGACAAAGCGGTTTCGTCGGTGGTCGAAGAGCTGAAGAAGCTGTCGAAGCCCTGCACGACCAGCAAAGAAATCGCGCAAGTCGGCGC
>JAIOOZ010000528.1 GCA_021414185.1 Betaproteobacteria bacterium | reverse complement strand
GACGTGGTCGACTTCAACAACGACGATACGACGGCCACCAACACCGGCCATGTCATCGTCGCGATCAACGTCGCGATGTTCCGCGAACTCGGTGAATTCAAGGCGAGCGTCGATCAGCTGGTGCGCGATATCCGCAATTCGAAGCGGCTGCCGGGCGTGGAGGCAGTCCGTTTGCCCGGCGAGCAGAGTCATGCCAAGCGCGATGAGCACACGCGGCTCGGCATTCCCATGCCCGCGCCGCTGCTGCAGAGCCTTGCCGCGCTTGCTGCCGAATTGAAGATTGCGCCGCTTGTTTAACGAGATCTCGCGACGACCGAGACTCCTTCCCCTTCAAGGGGAAGGGGGGATGGGGATGGGTTTTGCCGCGAAGATATTGACCCATCCCCACCTCGGTCCTCCCCTTGAAGGGGAGGAAGAGAAATGGTTACGCAGAATTTCGTTAGCTGCGTAACTAAGGAGAAAAAACATGGTCAGACTTGCCGATTTGCCCGACTGGGAACGCGAACACATGCTCGACAAGGTCAAGGACTGCGCGGGTTTCGACGCGCGTCCCTGGGTCAAGCCGCCGCCGCTCAAGCAATGCCGTATCGCCATCGTTTCCACCGCGGGGCTGCAGGTGCGTGGCGACCGGCCATTCGGTCCGAGTGCTACGGCGACCGACTACCGCGTCATCCCCGGCGATACGCCGGCAACGGACCTCGTGATGAGCCACCAGTCGGTGAACTTCGACCACACGGGTTTTCAGGAAGACCACAACGTCGCGTTTCCGCTCGACCGTCTGAACGAACTCGCGCGCGAAGGCGTGATCGGTTCCGTCGCTGACTTCCACTATTCGTTCATGGGCGCGGCACCCATCCGCAAGATCGAGCCGAAAGCGCGCGAGCTGGCGGGCCTGCTGAAAAAAGACCGCGTCGATGCGGTATTGTTAAGTCCGGTCTGACCGAACTGCACGTGCGCCGTCGGCGCACTCGGCCACTACCTCGAAAGCGCGGGCATCGCGACGACGCAGATATCGCTCGTGCGCGAGCACACTGCGGCGATCAAGCCGCCGCGCGGCCTGTGGGTGCCGTTCATACTCGGCCGCCCGTTCGGCGTGCCCGGCGACAGTGCATTCCAGCGCCGCGTGTTGATCGCGGTTCTGCGCCTTCTCGAAGCGCCCGCGGGGCCAGTGCTCGAAGATTATGCGGAAGAGGCGCCGCGGCCCACGGCGGAAGAAACGGAAGGCATGGCGTGCCCCGTGAGTTTCGAGCGTGCGGTAGACGAGGGCGACATGGGCGCTGCGCTGTCGCGCGAAATCGAAGAGCTGGCGCCATGGCACGACCTCGCCGCCAAACGCCGCGAGCGTACCACCACGGGTCTCAGTGGCATGACGATGGACGAAGCCGCATTGTTTCTGGCGTCGTACCTCAATGCAGCGCCTAAGCCCGGCTTCGACGGCATGAGCGCAGGCGAAACGCTCAAAATCGTGTGCGACGATATCCGCGCCTATTACTACGAAGCCGCCGCTGCCAAACCCGGCAATCCCGATGCCGCAGCCGTATTGCACTGGTTCTGGCACGACACCGCTGCCGGCCGCGCTTTCCTCGCGCTGCAAAAAATCTGTGTCGCCAGCAGTGACAAATCGCTGCAGCTCCTGGGCGGCAACTTCATCGTGCCGCGCGCCATCATGCACACGCTGGGGAAACATTAGCGCCGCGCATGGTCTAATGCCTTAACTGGCAGACATTGAGGCAGGCATGCGATTAATTCTTATGCTGATTGCGGCATTGGCGGCAGGTTGCGCGAGCGGTCCGGCCTCTCTCCCATCGTCGTCTCCCAACCTGCCTGCGCCGGGGGTCAATCTGTCGGGTTATCCGCCGGCTTTTCGCGCCGGTTATGCCGACGGTTGCGCCAGCGTTGACGGGACAAAAAAGCGCGACGAAGCGCGTTTCAAATCTGACACGAGCTACAAACAGGGCTGGCAGGACGGCAACGATATCTGCCGGCGCCGCAAGT
>JAIOOZ010000527.1 GCA_021414185.1 Betaproteobacteria bacterium | reverse complement strand
CTCGTCGGGCTCATAACCCGAAGGTCATAGGTTCAAATCCTATCCCCGCAACCAAATCGGAATCGCCAGCAGCTTTCAGCTTGCTGGCGATTTTTTTTTGCCGGGGCCCTGCGCAGTGTCCGGCTGGCGGCATGAGAAAATACCATCATCAAGTTCAGTTCAACAGGAAAAACCATGAAGTTACTCGGTACGCCCGGCAGTCCCTATGCGCGCAAGGTGCGCATCGTGCTGGCCGAAAAGCGCATATCTTACGAATACGTCATTGACCGGCCGTCGAGTCCCGAGACGCAAGTCCCGCAATTCAATCCGCTGGGCAAGATACCCGTGCTGGTTTGCGACGATGACCGCGCCGTCTACGACTCGGTCGTCATCGTCGAATACTTGGAGGGGCTGGTTGCCGAGCCGAGGTTGATTCCGGCGGCATTTAGCGACCGGATAGAGGTCAAGCGTTGGGAAGCGCTGGGTGATGGGATTGCCGACGCTACGGTCGCCATTTCACATGATTTGCGCGAACCGGAGGCGCAGCGCAAGCCGGCCCCTTGGTACGAGCGTCAGCGCCAGAAAATCCAGCGCGGTCTTGCCGTCATGGAACGCGACCTCGGCGATCGCGAGTTCTGCCATGGCGCGGGTTTCAGCCTCGCTGACATCGCCGCTGGTTTTGCGCTGGCCTACCTCGACCAGGTATTGAAGGACGTCGACTGGCGGCGGGATTTTCCGCAACTCAAAAAACTTGCGGCAAGGCTGGCGACGCGTGAATCGTTCGCCGCAACGGCGCCCGCCGTATAAACGTTGCTGGGGAACTTACTCCAGATCTATCTTTGTTTTCTCGCGCACGCGCATCCACTGCGCAACATCCTGTGTCAGGCGGCGCGTGAATTCTTCGGGCGTGCAGGTGATGACTTCTGCACCGAGCCGCTCGAAGTTATCGCGCGTCGCCTGCAGAGCCAGCGTCTTGAGCAGGGCTTCGTACACCTTTGCCACGACTTCTTTCGGTGCTGCTGCCTGCAACACGATTCCGGTGTAGGTTGAAGCTTCAAATGCCGGCACACCAGCCTCGGCCATCGTCGGCACCGCGGGGATGGACGGCGAGCGCCGCGACATCGAAATCGCCAGCGGGCGCAGCTTGCCAGCCTTGATTAGCGGGCCGGAACTGCTCAATTGATCGAAAATCAGGTCGACCTGCCCGCCGATCACGTCGATCAGTGCCTGGCCGCTGCCTTTATACGGGATATGCAGGAATTTGATGCCGTTGTTCAGTTGAAACAGCTCGCCGGTCAGGTGGGTGGTGCTGCCGGGGCCGGCAGATGCCATGGTCAGCGTGCCGCTGCGTTTTCTGGCAAGCGCGATCAATTCGCGCAGGTTGCGCACCGGCAGTGAGGGATGCACGCTCAATACCAGCGGAACGATGGAAACCATGGAGGTCGGCGCGAAGTCTTTGATGGGGTCGTAACCGACGCGATAGAACGCGGGCGACATCGTCAGCGCGCCGCTCGACCCCAGCAACAGGGTATAGCCATCGGGTGCTGCCTTGGCGGCGATTTCCGTGCCGGCTTTGCCGCCGGCACCGCCGCGATTGTCGACCACCACCGGCTGGCCGAGAAACTCCGATAGCGCGGGCGCGACGGTGCGCGCCGTGATGTCGATATTGCCGCCGGGCGCGAACGGCACGATGATGCGGATCGGTTTGTCTGGATAGGCGGCGTGCGCGAGCGGCGCAAATATCGCCGGCAGCATGCACTGCAAAATAATTGTCAACCGCGGCAGGCGCGGCATGGCAGTGCGCATGAAGTTTTTTCCGATATCGGATAAAGTCTCGCATTGTAAGCAGATAACCTTCAGTCTCACAATCCGCACAAGGTCCCGCATGGATTTCGCGCTTTCCGACGAACAAATCATGTTTCGCGACTCGGTCGCCGCATTTGCACGTAAAGAGCTTGCCGATGGAGCGCTGGCCCGCGCGCATTCGCATGAGTTTCCGCACGACGTTGCGCGCAAGATGTCCGCCGCCGGGCTGCTCGGCATACTGTTGCCGGAAGAAGACGGCGGCGCCGGTGGCACGCTGATGGACGCAGTACTTGCCATCGAGCAGATCGCGGTCTACTGCCCGCGCAGCGCCGACGTAATACAGGAAGGCAATTTCGGCGCCATCCGCGTACTCGCGCAGTTCGCGAACGCAGACCAGAAGACACGATTTCTCAAGCCGCTGTTGCGGGGCGAGGAAGTGATCGCGGTCGCCATGACCGAACCTGATGCGGGGTCGGCAACGACCGATCTTACGACGACGGCAGTCCCTGATGGCAAGGGCTTTCGCGTTTCCGGCACTAAGGTCTTTCCCAACCCCCATGCTGACCAGTACCTGGTTTACGTGCGTTACGGGCCGGGCGTGGGAGGCATAGGCTCGGTGATGATCAGGCGCGGCGCAAAAGGCTTTACCGTGGCCAAGCCGTCGAAATTCATGTCCGACAACGAGTGGGCGCCGCTCTATTTCGATAACGTCTACGTGCCGCCGGAAGACGTATTGCTGCCGGCTGGCGGTTTCAAAAAGCAGATCAGCGGCTTCAACGCCGAGCGCATCGGCAACGCTTCGAGATCGCTCGCTTACGGGCGTTACTGTTACAACCTTGCGCGCGAGTACGTGATGACGCGCAAGCAATTTGGTCGGCCGTTGTGCGAATTCCAGGGCTTGCAGTGGAAATTCGCCGAGATGAAAATCCAGCTCGATGCCGCGCAGCTCCTGCTCTATCGCGCGGCGACCAATGCCGACCGCGGTTTCCCGGCAGCGGACGAGACGACAATCGCGAAGCTGTTCTGCAACAAGGCCGGCTTCGAAATCTGCAACGAGGCGATGCAATGCATGGGCGGACTGGGTTACACCCGCGAAACGCTAGTCGAATACTGTTTCCGGCGCTCGCGCGGCTGGATGATCGCCGGCGGTTCGCTCGAGATGCTGAAAAACCGTCTCGCTGAAGTTATCTTCGAACGTCGGTTCTCGCAGCGCCCGCCGAAAACGGCCGGATGAAGGAATCGGCAATAAAGTTGCTGGGATTTGCTGCGTGCGCGCTGACCGCGGCAGCATGGGGCCAGGCATATCCGAACAAGCCGCTGAAAATGATCCTGCCATTTCCGGCTG
>JAIOOZ010000526.1 GCA_021414185.1 Betaproteobacteria bacterium | reverse complement strand
CGTCGCGATGCCGCCGGCCGGCGACAAATGCACGGCGAACGGCTGGTGAAGCTGGCGCGCCGCGTATTCGCGCGCGAGCGGCTCCGGCATGCGCGCCGGCCACGACTCCGGCGGAAAGCCCGGCCGGTGCGCGACGACGACATGCGCCAACGCAAACAATTCATGCCAGCGGTGCCATGTCGCCAGTTCGAGAAACGCGTCGGCGCCGAGCAGTAGGCAGAGCGGACGCTTGGGGCCGATCTCCTGCCGCACTTCCATCAGGCTGTCGACGGTATAACCGGGACCACTGCGCCTTACCTCGCGGTCATCGACGGTAAACAGCGGGTTGCCGTCGATCGCCAGCCGCGCCATGGCGAGCCGCTGCTCCGCCGTGACCTGCGGCACCGCGCGATGCGGCGGCGTGCCGCCCGGCATGAACCGCACTTCGGCCATGTGCATGGACTCGGCCAGCTCCTGCGCCAGCCGCAAATGGCCGAAATGGATCGGATCGAAAGTGCCGCCGAAAATACCGATGGGCTCGATTGACATGCGTCAATCAAGCCGGAGAGGCGAGAGGCGAGAGGAGAGAGGCGGAAGACCCGCCGAATCGCGCGCCGACAGCGTCTGCCCCTCTCGCCTCTCGCCTCTCGCCTCTCTTGTCATGTCACAAGACCAAGCGGCGGATATCCGACAGCACGCTGGAGAGATAGGCGATGAAGCGCGCGCCCTGCGCGCCGTCGACCACGCGGTGATCGTACGAGAGCGACAGCGGCAGCATGAGCCGGGGTGCAAATTGCTTGCCGTCCCACACCGGTTTTATGACCGACTTGCCGACGCCGAGGATGGCGACTTCAGGCGCGTTGATGATGGGCGTGAAGTAAGTGCCGCCGAGGCCGCCGAGGCTGGAAATCGAGAAGCAGCCGCCCTGCAGGTCGGCGGAATTGATTTTGCCGTCACGCATGCGGCTGCTGATGACGCCGAGTTCCTTGGCGAGTTCGAGCAGCCCTTTCTTGTCGGCATCGCGTATCACAGGCACGACGAGGCCGAGCGGGGTGTCGACCGCCACGCCGATATTGAAATACTGCTTGAGGATCAGGTTCTCGCCGTCGGGCGACAACGACGCGTTGAAATTCGGATACTGCTTCAACGCCACCACCGCCGCCTTCATCAGGAAAGCGAGCAGCGTGAAGCGTATGCCTTCTTTTTTCGCCGCATCGGACTGCGATTTGCGGAACGCTTCGAGTTCGGTGATATCGGCTTCGTCCTGCTGCGTGACGTGCGGGATCGCGACCCAGTTGCGGTGCAGGTTCGCACCCGACAGTTTCTTGATGCGCGACAGCGCCTGCGTCTGCACC
>JAIOOZ010000232.1 GCA_021414185.1 Betaproteobacteria bacterium | reverse complement strand
CTGCTCATCATGGCCACGCTGCCTTTCGCTCTGGTTGGTGGTTTCTGGCTGCTGTTTGCGCTCGGACACAATATTTCGGTGGCAAGCGCGGTCGGATTCATCGCACTGGCCGGCGTGTCCGCCGAATTCGGCGTGATCATGCTGCTCTATCTAAGGCACGCTTGGGACGCACGGCTGGCGTCAGGCGGGGCGCCCTCGCTCGATGCACTTGAAGACGCCATCCGCGAAGGCGCAGTGCTGCGCGTGCGGCCAAAAGCGATGACCGTGGCCGTGATCATCGCCGGGCTGTTGCCGATCATGTTCGGCGCCGGGACCGGCTCCGAGGTCATGCAGCGAATCGCGGCGCCCATGGTCGGCGGCATGATTACGGCGCCATTGCTGTCGATGTTCGTGATCCCGGTGGCTTATCTGTTGATGCGCAGACCGCGCACGGCGACGAAACCTTGACTTGCCCTGCGCACCTGACAATCACCCAATGTTCGACGGCGTACGGATTTGATCGCCCCCAACGTGATAGCGTTGCGAAAGATTTTCGAGAATGGAAACTTGCTACGTGACAGCCGCAGAGTTCAGGCAGTTCTTACAACTTCGATTTCCCCGGCAGCTTTCGTTCGTACAGGCACGCCTGTCACCGGAAGGCTTGTTTGGCCTGTATCTCACCATTGGCACCGTGTTTCTGGTCGGAGCGGTGTGGATTTTCGGCGGCATCTCCGAAGACCTGATCACGGGCGACCCGCTTGTCCTCGTCGATGCTTTCATCTCGGAATGGTTTCGTTTGCACTCGAATCCGGCTTTCACCAAGGCAATGCAATTGGCGTCGGTGCTTGGGTCAACAGAGACAGTCTGCATCCTGTCCGCGCTCATGGGCTGCCTTTTGCTATGGAAGCGGCAGTGGCATGGGCTGATGGGGCTGGTGTTGGCCGTTGCCGGCGGCATGCTCCTCAACCTGTTGTTGAAGAATTTGTTCGGCAGAGCGCGGCCTGGATGGGCAGATCCGCTGATGGCACTGACCGACCCAAGCTTTCCCAGCGGGCACACCATGATGGCGACAATAATCTACGGTTACGTCGCGGTTTTTCTCATCTGGAGAATCGCGGCCTGGCGGTGGCGCTTTTTCATAGCGGCATTGACGATCTCGCTCATTCTCGCGGTCGCGCTGAGCCGGATGTATCTCGGCGCGCATTACCTGAGCGACGTCATGGGCGCAATGGCGGCAGGCACTGCGTGGCTCGCGCTCTGTCTGACCGCAGTGGAAGTATTGCGCCGCCGCTTGATGTTGTCCCCTGGCCGTGCGTGAGCGGAGAGTTGAATCGGGTAACCGTACGACGGTGTATTCGGGAATTAAGAATAACGAATCGAGGCAAGACCATGGCAACTGATCCGGTGTGTGGCATGCAGGTCAACGAGCGAACCGCGACACGCGTCAGCGAAATCCCGGGCCACCGCAGGCAGTTCCGTGCACCATCACCCAGGAGAGAATGATGATTGATATTGAACACTTCACGCCATGGTCATCCCTGGCAGGTGGGTTGTTGATCGGCGTCGCCGCGGCAATGTTCCTGCTGTTCAACGGAAGGGTTGCCGGTATCAGCGGCATCCTCGGCGGATTATTGCGGCCCGCTGCCGGCGATATCGGCTGGCGGATTGCGTTCGTAGCGGGTTTGCTGGGTGCGCCGGTCGTTTATGGACTTGCCGCGCGTTTACCCCAAGTGCACGTCGATGCCAGCGTCACCACGCTTGTCGTGGCGGGTCTGCTGGTGGGTGCCGGTACCCGTTATGGCTCTGGCTGCACCAGTGGGCATGGTGTTTGCGGTCTGTCACGACTCTCGCCCCGCTCCATGGTCGCGACCGCCTCATTCATGCTGGCCGGCTTTGTCACGGTGTTCATCATGCGTCATCTGATTGGTTAAGGAGAGCATCGTGCAATTAGTGATGGCAATGCTCAGCGGCCTGGTATTCGGACTTGGCTTGATTGTTTCAGGCATGACCGATCCATCGAAGGTGATCGGTTTTCTTGACCTCGGCGGCAAGTGGGATCCGTCGCTGGCTTTTGTCATGGGTGGCGCGATTCTGGTCGGCATTTTTGCCTTTCGCTATGCCGCGACGCGTCAACAGGCAATTCTGGGGGGGCCCATGAGTCCGGCACCTGCCCGGTCCATTGACCGGCGACTGGTCTTCGGCGCACTGGTGTTCGGTGTTGGCTGGGGTCTCGCCGGGTACTGTCCCGGGCCGGCCGTGGCGTCGCTGGCAACAGGCGGCAGCAAGCCCCTGATCTTTACGATTGCCATGCTGGCGGGCATGGGTATTTTTGAAATCCAGGACCGATACTCCCGGTTCTCGCGTGATGACGATTAAACATAGATGAATCGAGGTAAAGCCATGGCAACTGATCCGGTGTGTGGCATGCAGGTCGACGAGCAGGCCGGGAAACCGAGCAGCGAATTCTCCGGCATCAAGTATTTCTTCTGCTGCGCCGGTTGCAAGAAGAAATTCGACGCCAATCCAGCCGGCTATATCGGTGGGCGTGGCGCCGCTGATACCAAGCAGCCCTCACACGTGCATCACCATGCCGCGAAAGCGCCCGCCGCGAGCGTGGACGCGGCGGCGCCGGGCGCCATTTACACCTGCCCTATGCATCCGGAAATACGCCAGGTGGGCCCGGGCACCTGCCCCATCTGCGGCATGGCGCTCGAACCATTGCTGGCGACAGCCACAGAAGACACTTCCGAACTCGACGACATGACGCGGCGCTTCTGGATCAGCGCCGTGCTGTCGCTGCCCCTGCTTGTGATCACCATGGGTGAGTTTGTAGGTCTCGACCTGCATCATCTGCTGAGCGCGAACGCGTTTAACTGGGGGCAAGCCGTGCTGGCGACGCCCGTCGTGCTGTGGGGTGGCTGGCCGTTCTTCGTGCGCGCGTGGGCGTCGTTCAAAACATGGAACCTCAACATGTTCAGCCTGATCGGGATCGGCACGGGGGCCGCCTATTTGTTCAGCCTCGCTGGCCTGCTGTTTCCCGCGCTGTTGCCGGAGGCGTTCAAGATGAACGGCATGGTGCCGCTCTACTTCGAAGCTGCGGCCGTCATCGTCACCCTCGTGCTGATGGGGCAGGTGCTGGAACTGCGCGCCAGATCGCAAACCAACAGCGCGATCAAGTCGTTGCTTGCGCTCGCACCGAACACGGCGATACGCGTGAATTCCGCAGGCAGCGAGGAAGAAGTACCGCTCGCCGATGTTCATGCCGGGGACATTCTGCGCGTGAAGGCGGGTACCAAGGTGCCGGTGGACGGCGCAGTCACCGAAGGCAGGTCGAATATTGACGAGTCCATGCTAACCGGCGAGCCGATCCCGGCCGCAAAGGAACCGGGCAGCAAGGTGACGGCGGGCACCGTCAACCAGCTCGGCTCGTTCCTGATGCGCGCCGAGAAAGTCGGCGCCGATACCTTGCTTTCGCAAATCGTGCACATGGTGAATGAAGCGAGCCGCTCGCGTGCGCCGATTCAGAAACTGGCGGATAAGGTATCGGGCTGGTTCGTTCCCGGAGTCATCGCGTCGGCGGTGATCGCGTTCGCGGTGTGGGCGCTGGTCGGGCCAGCGCCGGCGCTGGCCAATGCGCTGGTTGTCGCCGTCTCCGTACTCATCATCGCGTGTCCCTGCGCGCTGGGACTTGCCACGCCGATTTCGATCATGGTCGGCATCGGTCGCGGCGCGCGCGAAGGCGTGCTTATCAAGGACGCCGAGGCGCTCGAACTTATGGAGAAAGTCGACACTCTGGTGGTGGACAAGACCGGCACGCTCACTGAAGGCGCGCCCAAGGTGCAAAAGGTGGTTGCCGCTGCGGGCTTCACCGATGCCGCAGTGCTCACGCATGCCGCAGCACTTGAGAAAATGAGCGAGCATCCGTTGGCACAGGCCATCGTGGATTTCGCCCAGGAACAAAAGGCAGTTCTGCCGCCGGTCGAGCAATTCGAATCGGTAACGGGCAAAGGCGTGCGCGGCCATATCGACGGCAAACTGGCCCTGCTGGGCAATCTTCCGCTGATGCAGGATGCCGGCATCGACATCGCATCCATCGAGACAGAAGCCGAGCGCCTGCGCGAACTCGGCCAGACCGTGATGTTCGTCGGCATCGATAACCGGCTGGCCGGCCTGATCAGCGTCGCCGATCCGATCAAGTCCACCACGCTGGAAGCCATTGCCCAACTGCGCGCATCCGGCCTGCGCATCGTCGTGCTCACCGGCGACAACGCCACGACCGCGGCGGCGGTGGCCAAGCAACTGGGGCTGGATGAGGTAAAAGCCGGGGTCATGCCGGAAGACAAATTCAAGGAAGTGCAGGCGCTGCAAAAGCAGGGCAGGATCGTCGCCATGGCCGGCGACGGGGTCAACGACGCGCCGGCGCTTGCCGCCGCGAACGTCGGCATTGCGATGGGCACCGGCACCGACGTCGCGATGAACAGCGCGCGCGTCGTTCTGGTGAAAGGCGATTTGCGCGGCATCGCCAAAGCGCGGCTCTTAAGTCAAAGCACGATGAAGAACATCCGCCAGAACCTGTTCTTCGCTTTTATCTACAACTTCCTCGGCGTGCCCGTTGCGATGGGCATACTGTATCCGTTCTTCGGCATTCTGCTGAGCCCGATGATCGCCAGCGCCGCCATGAGCCTGAGTTCCGTATCGGTGATCGGCAACGCGCTGCGGCTGCGCAAAGCAGCGGTTTAACGATAGTGCAGCTCTGCCGCAGGCGCCAATAAAATACCGGCGCTCTTTGCGTTAACATGGCGGATCCACGAAGGAGGAGCAGCCATGGATCTGGAACTGAAAGGCAAAGTCGCGATCGTCGGCGGCGCCAGCAAAGGCCTGGGGCGCGCGTGCGCGGAAGTGCTTGCGGGAGAAGGCACGAAAGTCGTCATGTGCAGCCGCACCGCGGCTGACCTCGAGCGCGCCGCGCAGGAAATCCGCGACAAGACCGGCACTGACGTATTTCGACATACTGGTGAACAATTCCGGCGGCCCGCCTTTGGCGAAATCATTCAGCGCAACCGAAGAACAGTGGGCGGTCGCGGTGCAGCGCTCGCTGCTCTACTTTGCGCGCATGTCGCGCGAAGCGATTCCGCATTTGAAAAAACAAAAGGGCGGCCGCATCATCAATATTCTGGCGAGCACGGTGTATCAGCCCATACCCAACCTGGCGCTCTCCGGCGCAACGCGCGCGGGCGTGGTGGCGTTCGCCAAAAGCCTCGCCGATGAAATCGGCCGCGACGGCATATTGGTCAACAACGTGTGTCCCGGCTCGCTCCTGAGCGAGCGCATGCTCGGCAACGTAACCGCGCGCGCCAACGAACTGGGCATTACGCTCGAAGCAGCCCTCGCCCAGCGCGCCGAAGAGACTGCGCTTGGGCGCATCGGCGAGCCGAAGGAACTGGCGCACCTGGTGGCCTTTCTCGCGTCAGGCAAGGCGAGCTACATCACCGGCACCACCATCCGCGTCGATGGCGGTCTCGTGCGCTCGGTGATGTAAGCGATGCGCAGAGTATTGATTTCGATCCTGCCCGCGGCGTTGCTGCTGCCATACGCCGCGACAGCTTTCGCGCAACCGGCGAAGTATCCGGGCAAACCGGTGCGCATCATCGTGCCCTACGCGCCCGGCGGCGGCGCGGACATTGTCGCGCGGGTCGTCGCGCAGAAAATGTCGGAAATCTTCGTGCAGTCCGTCGTGGTGGACAACCGCGCAGGCGCAGGCGGCGCGATCGGCTCGGAGATGGCGGTGCGCGCGGCCCCCGACGGCTACACGCTCGCTTTCGTTTCAGGCGCCTACACGACCGGCGTCGCGCTCATCAAGCCACCGTACGATCCGGTCAATGACATCACCCCGGTCGTGATGGCCGGCGAAGCGAGTTCGCTGGCGGTCGTGCACCCCGGCGTGCCGATCAAAAGCGTAAAGGAGCTGATCGATTACGCCAAGGCAAACCCGGGCAAGCTCAATTACGGCAGCGGCGGCACCGGCGGTTTCTCCCACCTGATCACCGCGTTGTTCGAGTTAATGGCCGGAGTACGCTTTACGCATATCCCGTACAAAGGCACGGGTCCCGCGCTGACAGATGCGCTCGGCGGGCAGGTGCAGGTCATCTTCGGCAGCACGCCTTCCACCGCTCCGCACGCAAAATCCGGCAAGCTGCGCGCGATCGGCGTGACTTCGAAGACCCGCACCAGCGCTTTCCCCGACGTGCCGCCGATTGCGGACACGGTGCCGGGCTATTACGCGCCGCTGCTATACGGCATCTGGGGACCGCGCGGATTGCCGAAGGAAGTCGTGACCTTATGGAACACCGAGGTGGCAAAATTATTGCGCACCGCGGACATGAAGGAACGCCTCGCCATTGCAGGCATAGACCCCGCCGGCGGCCCGCCGGCGGAGTTTCGCGACGCGCTCAAGACCGATATCGAACGCTGGCAGAAAGTCGTCAAGGCTGCGAACATCAAGCCCGAGTGACCACCGCCAAGCGAGGAGTATTTCCGATGCTCAAAACGAGAACAGCCGCGGTGCTGGCTTGCGCGGCGCTGGCCACGCCTGCCTTCGCGCAACCCGCGTACCCGTCGAAACCTGTGCGCATCGTCTCGATATTCGCGCCGGGCGGCGGCAACGACGTGATCTGCCGGCTCGTTGCCCAGCAGTTGACCGAGCGCCTGAAGCAGCAGGTCATAGTCGAAAACAGGGTTGGCGCCAACGGCATCGTGGGCACCGAGGCAGTGGCGCGCGCGGCGCCGGATGGCTATACGTTCACGCTGATTCCGAGCGGTCACGCGGTCAACGCGAGCATGTACAAAAAACTGCCGTTCGATTCGCTCAAGGATTTCACGCCCATCACGCTCGCCGGTTCGGGCCCGCTAGTGCTCGCGGTGCATCCCTCGCTGCCGGTCAAAAACGTTAAAGACCTGATCGCGCTGGCCAAATCGCGCCCCGGCCAGCTCACTTACGTCTCGTCGGGCATAGGCGCGTCGGGACATCTCGCCGGCGCATTGTTCGACACCATGACGGGAACGAAGATGGAGCACATACCGTACAAAGGCATGTCGCTCGCCGTCTCCGATCTGATGGGCGGCCAGGTCTCGATGACTTTCGGCACCAGCCTGTCGGTGATTCCGCATGTGCGCACCGGCCGCCTGCGCGCGCTGGCGACGACCGGCGCGCAGCGCTCGCCTGCCCTGCCGGACCTTCCCACCGTCGCGGAATCAGGCGTGCCTGGCTATGAAGCGGGCCTGTGGTACGGTTTTGTCGGGCCGGCGCGCATGCCGCCCGAAATCGTGCAGCGGCTTAATGCGGAGATCGTCGCGATACTTGCGCAACCCGACACGCGTGAGAAGCTCGCGAGCCAGGGTCTGGATGCGCGGTCGAGCACGCCGGACGAGTTCGCGCGCGTTCTTTCCTCCGATGTCGTGCGCTGGGCTGCCGTCGTGCAGAAACTGGGATTGCAGGCAGAGTAACGCGTCGCTGCAGGTTGGCCGGCGTTTTTTGCCTGGCCGTTCGACATCACCCTGAGTCCTGTCGGGTAAAATCCGCCGTTCTCTCTTTTCCGAAAGTATTGCCATGCCTGTCACCTCGATAAAACCAGCCGACCTGCGCCGCTTGCTCGACGACGGCAGGGAAATTGCCGTAATCGATACACGTGAAGAAGGCGTCTTCTCGCGCGACGGCCACATCCTGCTCGCTTCCAGCGTGCCTCTAAGTCATCTGGAGATGCGCGTCGCTGCCTTGCTGCCGCGCAAGTCGGTGCGAGTGGTTGTCTGCGACGCTAACGAGGGGCTGGCACAAATCGCCGCAACACGGCTGAGCGGCTTTGGCTACACAAACGTCATGCTGCTCGAAGGCGGCACCGCCGCCTGGGCCGCCGCCGGCTACCGGATGTACACCGGCGTTTATGTCCCGAGCAAAACCTTCGGTGAATACATCTTTCATCACGATCACACGCCTGAAGTGACACCGGACGAACTCGCCGCGTGGCAGAAGGAAAAGCGCGACATGGTGATATTCGACAGCCGTCCGCTCGAAGAATTTGCGCGCGGCAGCATTCCCGGCGCAATCGACTGCCCGAGCGCGGAACTGGTCTATCGGGTGCCGGGCCTCGTGCAGTCGGAAAAGACGACGGTCGTGGTGAATTGCGGCGGGCGCACGCGCAGCATCATCGGCGCTCAGGCGCTGATCAATGCCGGGCTTGCAAACCGCGTCTATGCGATGAAAGACGGTACGCAGGGCTGGCATCTGGCCGGACATAAACTCGATCACGGCATGACCGCGCACGCGCCCATGCCATCCGCAACCGGCATGGAGCTGGCGAAAGCCACCGCCAGGAACGTCGCGCAGCGATTCGGCGTGCGCACGATCGATAAAAAGCAGTTGCAGGCTTTCCAGGCGGATAAAGAACGCACGGTTTATCTGCTCGACGTGCGCTCGCCCGATGAATTTATCGCTGGGCATCTGCCCGGCTCGGTATCGGCGCCCGGCGGCCAATTGGTGCAGTCGACGGATGCCTATCTCGGCGTGCGCCGCTCGATCGCGGTGTTGATCGACGACAATGCGGTGCGCGCAACAACGACCGCGGCCTGGCTGCTGCAAATGGGCTGGCAGGACGTCTACGTCATGAACGGCGCTCTCGAAGGCGTGACCCTGGAGCGCGGCCCCGCGCCGGTTGCCGTCTACGGCCTCGACGGCGCCAAGCCTGCGACCGTATCCGCGCAGGAACTGAAAGGCCTGCTGGATGCAAAGCAGGCCGAAGTCGCCGATCTCGCGAGCACCCTGCGCTATCCCGAAGGGCATATCCCCGGCGCATGGCAGGTCGTGCGTTCACGGCTGCGCGAGAATCTCGCGGTAATACCCGGCAACGGCTTGCTGGTTTTCACCGCACCCGACGAGCGGCTGGCCCGCCTTGCGGCGACGGATGCGGCAAAACTGACATCCAGACCGGTCAAAGTTCTGCACGGCGGGACGGGCGCGTGGCGTGCCGCGGGATATGCGATGGAAAAAGGCTCTACGCATCTCACCGGCCCTGCAGATGACGTGCGCTATCGCGCGATGGACCACACGACGAACGTAGAAGCGGAGATCAACAAATACCTGAGCTGGGAAGTCGATCTCGTCAATGCGACTGAAAGCGATCCCGATTTCGGGTTCCGTCGCTTCGCGTGAGATCGAAGCGCGTCCGGATTGGAAGCTCCGGACATGCCCGCCCGTTTATCAGGCCGCAGCGTCGGCGCCGAGCACGCTTTCCGACACGTACTTCTTCAGCCAGCGTTTGCGCGTGATGAGCCCTTCCTGCCATACCGCTTCGATGTTGGGAACGGTCGAGGCCTTCACCGCCGGCGCCGCCAGCAAGGCATCGCGCCAGGCCGTCAGGTGCGGAAATTTTTCGAGGATGCCGAGCGGCTTGATGCGGTCCATGAACGTATAGCGCTGCTGGAAAGGCGCGTAAGCCGCATCGACCAGGGAAAACTTCGGCCCGTTGAAAAACGGCCCGGCATTGCCGCGCTTGCCCAGCGCATCGTTCAGTTTCGAGAACGGTTCGGTCATTTTTGCGGACCGCGCGGCGAACTCCTCTTCCGAGTCCGAGTAGGCGGTGTCAGAAATCGCGCTCGCAAACGTGCTCACGTAATCCGTCCATGCGCGGTTGCGCGCCCTTGCGAGCGGATCTTCCGGATGGAGCCGCGGCGCTGCCGTTTCATCGAGATACTCCGCAATGGCGTTGGATTCGAACAGCGCCTCCTTGTCGTTCACCAGCAGGACCGGCACCTTGGAGTGCGGGGAGACCGCGAGGAACCAGTCGGGGCGCTTGTCGCGATTAATATAGGTAATGTCGTAAGCCACGTTCTTGGCGCGCAGCACGATGGCGGCGCGCTGTACCCACGGGCAGGTCTTGAAACTGCAGAGCTTGAACTGAGTTGCCATGGTTCCTCCGGTTAGTGCGGTTTGGCGCGCCCTGATCAGGCGGCAAAAAACTTCATGTAATGATCGTAGATGTTGTCGGGCATCTCTTCCTGCATGTAATGCCCGGCGGGCAGCGGCTCCCATTGCACGATGTTGGTCGCGTAATTTTTCCAGATATTGAGGAACTCCCGCGCGCGCTCCG
>JAIOOZ010000525.1 GCA_021414185.1 Betaproteobacteria bacterium | reverse complement strand
TTTTCGATTTCGGTTTTGATGAGTTGCGCATATGAGGCGCTCGTCATCGGCCACGGTTCGGCGCCTTCGGCGGCGAGGCGCTGCGACGATTCCGGCTGCAGGAGTATCGCCGCGATTTCATTGTTGAGTTTGGCAACAATGGCGGCGGGCACTGCGGCCGGCGCGAGTATGCCCCACCAGGTGGCGATTTCGGCGCCGGGCGCGCCGGCTTCGCCTATGGTCGGCGCGTCGGGCAGCAGCGGCGAGCGTTTGGCGCTCGTCACCGCCAGCGCCTTGACCTTGCCCGCGCGGATCTGCGTGAGCGTCAGCGGCATCGTGCCCCACATGAGCTGCACCTGTCCTCCCATCACGTCCGTCAGCGCGGGGGCGCCGCCTTTGTACGGCACGTGGATCATCTGCACCCTGGCGACGCGCGAGAACAATGCGCCGCCGAAATGGTTGATGCCGCCGGTGCCTGCGGACGAATAAGTCAGCGTGTTCGGCTTGGCCGTGGCGAGATCGATCAGGCTTTTGACGTTGTTGGCGGCAAAGGTGGGATGCGTCACCAGCACGAGCGGCCCCGCGCCGAGCATCGCCACCGGCGAAAACGATTTGAGCGGATCGAACGCTAGCTGGCTATAGACGGCGGCGCTCATGGTGTATGAAACCGACATCAGCAGCAGCGTATGCCCGTCGGGCGTTGCCTTGGCCGTAAGGTCCGCGCCGATATTGCCGTTGGCGCCCGGACGGTTGTCGATCACGACCTGCTGACCCATGCGGTCGTGCAGCTTGCCGCCGACGAAACGCGCGAGCGTGTCGTTGCTGCTGCCCGGCAAAAAGCCGACGATGAGCCGGATCGGTTTTTGCGGGTAAGTTTCGGCGCCTTGGGCGTATGCGGGAGCGAGGAGTGCGGCAGCGGCCAGCAAGCCGCAAGAGGTGACGCGCATGATCGAAAATCTTCCGTTGTGACGGGGATATTTTCGCATGATAGCGAATCCGCCGCTTGCCGCCGTGGATGATGATAAGGTGAGCGCAAATAGATTCAAGAACAAAGGAGGGGGGATGCAAAAGTCGTTCAGCGTTGTGCTTGTTGCACTCATTTCGTGCATGGCGTTCGCGCAGGATTTTCCATCGCGGCCTGTGCGCATTATTGCGCCGTTTCCTCCTGGGGGTGCGGCGGATATCATCGCGCGTACACTGTCTCAGCCACTAAGCCGAGCGTTTGGCCAGAGCGTGATTGTGGAGAACCGCCCCGGCGCCAACACGGCTATCGGCGCCGAAATCGTGGCACGCGCCCCAGCCGACGGACATACGATGCTCATCATCGCGCCGAGCTTTACCATCAATCCCTTCGCGCGCTCCAGGCTGCCGTACGACACGTTCAAGGATTTTGCCGGCGTTACGCGCGTGGTGTCGAACGCGATAGTCATCGCGGTCCATCCGTCGCTGCCGGTGAAGTCGGTGAAAGAACTCGTAGCGCTTGCGCGCGCGCGGCCGGGGGAACTTACGTTCGGCACCGCCAGCATCCTCGGCGGGCAAAGAATCGCGGGTGAATTGTTTCGCGAAGCGGTTGGCATAAAGATCGTCAACGTGCCCTACAATGGCGGGGCGCCAGCTACTACGGCCGCGATGGGTGGACATACGAGCATGCTGGTCTCGAACGTGGTGGAAAGCGCGCCTCAAGTTCTTGCTGGGCGCTTGCGCGGCATCGCCGTGACTTCCCTTGTGCGCGACAATGTTCTTCCCGACGTTCCGACGGTGGCAGAATCCGGTTATCCGGGGTTCGAAGCGTTGAACTGGTTCGGTGCGGTGGTGCGCACGGCGCCGCGGCCGCTGATCGAAAAGTTGAACGTGGAAATATTACGCACGCTGGAGTTGCCGGAAGTGAAAGACCAGATGGCGCGACAGGGCATGATACCGTCCCCCATGAGTCCCGAAGCGTACGATGCTTTTCTGCGTGCCGAAGCGCAACGCAACGAACGCATTATCAGGACATTGAATCTAAAAATAGAATAACAAGCAGGCAAAAAGGGAGCAACCATGCAAGACAGTGTCGAGCACCTGCGCGCGCGCTGGACGCCTGAATTGACCGCGGCGGCGATCCGCGTGCTCAAGGGGCATCCGGCCGCAGTCGAAGTCCCGTCCATGGATCACGATGGCAGGACATATCTCGATCTGCGAGGTATCCGCATCGAGCAAATCCAGCTTGACGCGGCGGTCATCCGCAACGCGAATCTGCGCTGGTCTTCGATTCGCGACGTCGGCCTGAAGGGCACGCAGTTCCTCGAGTGCAATCTCAGTCACGCCAATTTCTTCGAGTGCTATTTTCGCGATACGGAGTTCCAGCAATGCGACATCGTGAGTGCGAAATTCGAGCGCAGCGAATTCTCCGATGCGAGCATCGAGGATTGCCGGCTGGATTTCGCGTCGTTCAGGGAATGCGAGATCACGCTGCAGACGGTGCGTTTTCGTGACGATGCCGATCCCCACGTGCAGGCGCGGGTGTGCCGCAATCTGAAGCTCAACGCGATGTCGATGGGGCACTTTGCCGACGCCGGCGAACTCACATTTATGGAGAAGACCTACGAGCGGCACCAACTGTATCGTCATGCTTTCGGTGGCCAGCACGAAACTCTCGGCGCCCGTATCGAAGCGTTGCGCGCGTGGTTGGTGTCGGTCTTTCTCAGCGCGCTGTGGGGCTACGGTGAAAAGCCGCGCCGCATCACGCTCGCGATGGCGGTCGGCATTTTGTTCTTTGGCGCGCTGCAGTATTGGCTTGATGGCATACCTGGCAACGGTTTCTGGGCCCACGTCTACTTCAGCGGCATCACCTTCCTCACCATAGGCTATGGCGATCTCGTGCCGGTCGCGGCGCTGCCGCGCGCGCTGGCAGTGATTGAAGGTGTCGTCGGCATAACGGTGCTCGGCATGCTGATCGCATCGTGGACCAAGAAAATCATGTATCGCTAGCCATGAGCGGACCCGTGCACGCCATATCCCGCGAAGCGATGATGGAACTGCCCATAGGCAAGTACGAGGGCGAGGTTTGCCTGGTGACTACACCCAAGGAGCTGGAGCGCGCGCGGGAAGATCTCGCGCACGAAACCATCATCGGCTTCGATACCGAAACGCGTCCCGCGTTCCGCAAAGGCGAGAGCTACCCGCCTTGCCTGTTCCAGGCTGCGACGGCGCAAGCTGTGTACATATTCCAGTTAAGGCACATGGAGTTTTTTCCGCTGTTGACCGAGCTTCTGCAAAAGCCCGGCGCCGTGAAGGCAGGCGTGGCCGTCGCTGACGATCTGCGCACACTGAAGCACGTATTCCCGTTCACCGACAAAAACGTCGTCGATCTCGGCAACATCGCGCGGCACGCCGGCTATGGGCAGACCGGCCTGCGCAATCTCGCCGGTATTTTCATGGGCATCCGCATCACCAAGGGCATCAAGACCTCGAACTGGGCCGCGCCGCAATTGTCCGCACCGCAGATCACCTACGCTGCGACCGACGCGTGGGTGTGCCGGGAGTTGTATTTAAGGTTTCAGAAGGATGGGTTGTTGCGCGGGCATGTGGCGGGATAGTTCGAATTTCGATATTAAATTGCATGGGATATCTGGCTGGCGTATGGTGATGACATCGGGATGGTGCCTGTGTGTAGTAGCAAAAGTTGAATGTGCACTCCTCTGTTTCATTTGGGCAGATTAATTGTGGCAACCAAATGTCGTCACCTAAATTCCGTCAACCAATTTAAAGTTATGCGCCAAAGTAGGGCCGGCGTAGAGTCACGATAATTGAATCACCTAAATGGTGATAAATCATGAGTGACCTCGAAGAGCTTGAACACAAGATCAAGTCAGGTAGGGTGGGCAACGTGTTGCCCACGCCGAAGAAATCAATATGCGTTCTGCCGTCGTCGAGGCAACATTCAGGAAACCGCTGGTTTTTAAATTGTGAACTACAGCATTTGCCGCGTGGGCAACACGTTGCCCACCCTACGAGACTAAACGTTTAGATCCTCAGAAAAGAAAAAGCCCGGCACGTGCCGGGCTTTTTTTACGTGCCGAACTTTACGATCAGAACGTGTAGACGACACCCGCCGAAATCAAACGCGGCTTGCTGTCGCTGGTTTTGGTTGCGGTCGTGAAGGCGTTGTTGGTTTCGCCCGCTTTGCCGAAATCTTCGTACTCAATGCGAACGCTGACGTTCTTGT
The DNA here is from genome assembly GCA_021414185.1 of Betaproteobacteria bacterium. Classification (GTDB taxonomy): domain Bacteria; phylum Pseudomonadota; class Gammaproteobacteria; order Burkholderiales; family SG8-41; genus PALSA-1004. The sequence goes on along the minus strand of JAIOOZ010000525.1, from coordinate 800 downwards.
TGAACGCGTAGGCGCCGCCGAGACCCCAGGCAACCGAGGTCTTGCGCGCGGTGCCGGCGTCGTTTGTGGCAAAGGCGCCGCCGTTGCTCGAGAAATTCATCTTGGAGTAGTTGCTCGATACGCCCAGTTTCCCGAACAGCGAGAAGTTGGCGGGCAGTGGTACCGTGCCGACGGCAAAGACGTTCCATGCGTCGGTCTTGATGACTGCTTTGCCGACGCTGGCGCCGGACGTGGGGCTCGCGGTGTATTGCCCGAGGTAGTTGTAGCCGCCTTCGACGCCGAAGTACTCGTTGAACTTGTAACCGCCGAAAAGCTTGAAGCCGGTGTCGATGTCTTCGTACGCGGTGCTGCCGACAGCCGGCTGCCAGTCTGCGCGGTTTTGCTTGTGATCAACGCGGCCGGCCGAGGCGCCGATATAGGGTTGGGCGAATACCGAAGTCGCGGTCAGGGCGACCAGCGCGACGGCAAATTTGATGAATGTTTTCATGATTGCTCTCCATTAATAAGTTATGCCGGGTGAATATAGCAGTAGGCCGCCTTTTTTCGGCAAAATCTGCACCAAAATGGGCGAAACCCGTCAATTTTGGTGCATTTTTGTTGTATCAAAGCCACACCGCCGTTTGATTCGCTGCGGTTTTGCGTTTGCGGGGTTAAGTCAGGTAGATACCGTTATCCGAGTCAAGCGCAATGCAGGCTTGAATCAAACGGTTTGCCTGATTTAAGTATAGCCTGAGCGATGGCTACGAGTTTGCGCATGAGTGCCACGATGATGACCTTGGGCGGCTTGCCTGCGGCCTTGA
>JAIOOZ010000479.1 GCA_021414185.1 Betaproteobacteria bacterium | reverse complement strand
CCAGTGCCGCGTCACGGGCGGCGCGCGGCGCTTACTTCAGGATCTGGAACAGATTGTTGAAGTCGTCGGTCCATAGCCGCAAGCCGGGGATAACGTCGATTTCCGACGCCTTCTGCGCGATGGCCTCCTTCTCGACCAGCGACTTGTCACGCGTGACGATCACCCAGTCAGTCTTGGAATACTGCGTCTCATCAGCCTCGTCGACAATCAGCGCGGTATACAGGCCGAGTTCGTCGGCCAGCCGCTTGACGACCGGCGCCAGCTTGAGAAAACGGTTGGTGACGTGGAACGCGATGGCGCCGCCGGGTTTGACATGCTTCAGATACACCGCCATCGCTTCCTTGGTGATGAGATGCACCGGAATCGAGTCGCTTGAAAACGCATCGACCACCAGCACGTCGAACTCGTGCGGCGTTTCACGCTCGAGGCTCAGGCGCGCATCGCCGAGGCTGATGTCGATTTTCGCCTTGCTGTTCTTCAGGTAAGTGAACTGCGACTGCGCGATGTCGATGACCTGCGGATTGATGTCGTAGAAATGATAATTGTCGTTCGGCTTGCCCCAGACCGCGAGCGTGCCGGTGCCCAGCCCGATGACGCCGACGCGCTGGTTTTCCTGCTGCGTGTTCTTGATTGCAAGCACGGCGCCGGAATCCGGCCCGTAATAGGTGGTGGCCTCGCCGCTGCGCGAAGGTTTCAGGTACTGCTCGCCGTGCAGGATCACGCCGTGGATCAGGCGCCGCGTGCCGTCGTCGCTCTCCGCGGTGCCGATGTCTTTCACGCGCAGCGTGCCGTAGAAATTGCGCACCATGACGAGCGTATCTTCGCGCAGGTTATCGACCTGCTTGTTCCAGAAGTAGCCGCACACGCCGGCCAGCGCGATCGGGATGATCCACACGAAGAACGGCTGTTTGCGCAGCGTGACGGTGGCGAGGATGGCGGTCACCACGAAGCCCAGCCCCAGTTCGAAATAGGTCGGAAAAATGCGCGGCGCGACGAGGCCGACGAACATGCCGCCCAGCGCCCCGCCGAGCGAAATCATCAGGTAGAACTGCGTCAGGTGGCGCGGCGCCGGGCGTATTTTCGCGAGCTCGCCGTGAAAGAACATGCAGAACATGAAAAGCCCGCCCAGGTACAGCGGGACGGCGGTCTTGATGTCGAGCGCGATATCGCTGGTTTGCAGCCCCCACGCGCACATGCCGAGCAGCACCGCGGTTGGGCCGAGCATCCACGAGCGCTGGTACCAGCCGTCGCTTTCGAAACACAGGATGAACGTGAGCAGGTACAGCGTCAGCGGAGCCAGCCACAGAAAAGGAATCGACGCGATGTTCTGCGTGATGTGGTTGGTGATCGCCAGCAGCATCCACGAACCCATCGCGGACAGCGACAGCCACAGCACGAGGTCGAAGCGTGTGGGCGCGGGAGCCGTATCCTGCGCTGCAGGTTGCGCCGCCGCAGCCGGCACGTTCGCATTGCGCAAACCGTACAGCGCGCTGCCTGCGCACAGCACGGCAAACAGCGCGTAGCCGATAGACCAGGCGCCCGCCTGCAGTGCGGTAGTTACCCACGGCTCGAAAGCGAACGGGTACGAAATCAGCGCCAGCATGGAGGCCAGGTTCGACAGCGCGAACAGGCGGTAGACGGTGCCGCGCGGAAACGCGCGCGCGAACCACGCCTGCACCAGCGGGCCGGTGGTGGCGAGCAGGAAGTAGGGCAGTCCGATGGTGACGAGCAGGAGGCCCAGTATGCGC
>JAIOOZ010000478.1 GCA_021414185.1 Betaproteobacteria bacterium | reverse complement strand
TTCCGCGCCGGCTTCCGCACGGTGGACTGGACCGGGGACATCCGCGCCCAGCAGCTCTACACCGGCACCAACCTGGCGCTGGAAGGCACCGTGCTGCCCGGCATCGTCTGGTCGACCCAAAACCTGCTCGACGGCAAGGTGGGCGCGCTTTGCGACAACCGCACCATCTACCTGCTGCGCAAGGGCGCCACCAACAACATGGTGCCCTTCACCTGGAACACCAAGGCCTGCGACGGCTCGGGCACTCCGGTCGGCGTGGCCACCACCGGCATCAACGCCGGCGAGCAGACTTACTTCACCTCGACCACCGGCTCTCCCGACTATGAACTACCCTTCCCGATGCGGGACTGGTCGCAGTTCATCGACATGACCGACGGCACCGCCGCCACCATCGACCAGCGCCCACTGGCCCAGGGCGCCAATCTGGTGAATTTCCTGCGCGGCCAGCGCGGCATGGAGGACTTCCTCGGCGGCAGCGCCACCAGGTTGTTCCGCAAGCGCATACACGTCCTCGGCGACATCGTCGGTTCGCAGCCGCGCTATGTGACGGCGCCGAACGCGAATTTCACCGACACCGGTTACTCGCTGTACAAGACGGCCAAGGCGGGCCGCCCGGCGATGCTCTATGCCGGGGCCAACGACGGCATGCTGCATGCATTCAAGGTCGGCACCTCGGTGGCCGACATCGAGGGCGGCACCGAGGCCTGGGCGGTCATCCCCTCCACGATGCTGCCCAACCTTTACCGCCTCGCCGATGCCGGGTATTCGGAAGCGCATACCTTCTTCGTCGATAGCACGCCCAGCACCGGCGACGTGTATGACAAGTACCACATGGTCTCGACCCCGGGGGATTGCGACGGCGCCACCGACCCGACCGTGGCCAGGGATTGCTGGAAGACGATCATTGCCGGTGGCTTCGGCGCCGGTGGTCGCGGCTACTATGCGATGGACGTGACCGACCCCGTCAACCCGAAGGCCTTGTGGGAATTCAAGTGGAGCGATACCTGCTATGACTCGAGCAACGCCGCCACGCATTACGCGGATTGCCACCTCGGCCTGACCTTCGGCGCCCCGCTGATCACCAAGCTGATCGATCACAACTGGGTGGTGCTGGTCAGCTCCGGCCTTAACAACACCAATTCGCCGGTCAAGGCGGGCGACGGCAAGGGCTACCTGTACGTTCTGGACGCAATCACCGGCAAGATCCTGAAAAAGATCAGCACCGGCGTCGGCAGCGGAGCCTCCGAAACGGCCGCCCTGACGGGAACCCTGACGCTCGATTCGACGAGCGCCGTAACAGGCAGCGGCACGGCATTCACCACCGAACTGTTCCCCGGACAGACGATTACCGTCAATGGCCAGGCGCGCGTGGTGCATACCGTATCCGATGCCACCCACCTGACGGTGACGACGGCGTTTACCACCAGCGGCACATATGGCGGCACCGTGGTCAGGACCGGACCCTCCGGCTTCGCCTACCTGAATGCCTATGTGGAAAACTACATCCAGGACAACACCACCGAACGGGTCTATGGCGGTGACATGCTGGGTAATGTCTGGCGCATCGAGCTCAAGGGGCTGGCCGATTCGACCGACGAGGCGGTGCGGCTCGCCACCCTGGTCGATAACAGCGGCAACCCCCAGCCGATCACCACCACGCCGCAACTGATGAACGTCGGTGCCAACCAGACCCGCATGGTCTTTGTCGGCACCGGACGCTATCTCGGTGAATCGGACCTGTCCGACACGCAAACGCAGACGGTCTATGGCCTGGCCGAGAACCTCAACCTGCACAACGCTTCGCCGGCCTACATCAGCAACGGCAGCACGGTGCTGCCCTCGGTGGGCCTGACCCTGCGCCAGCAACTCAACCCAATCACGCTGACCACGGTTTTCAAAGCGCTCCCCGACCCGATTACCGGGCTGCCGGTGCCGGATTACCGCACCTCGGCAACTTCGGGCTGCTCCGCCGCCGCCGCCGCCGCGGGTATCGCCTGCGCCGGCTGGTATGCGGACCTGCCGGACACGGGCGAGCGGGTCAACCTCGACATGCGCCTGGTGCTGGGCTCGCTGATCGTGCCAACCAACGTAACCAACCTCACCGCCTGCGACAGCGGCGGCAACAGTTGGCTCAACGTCTTCGATGCCGCTACCGGCCTTGAAGTCCCGGGCAGCGCCTACCGCGCCGGCAAGTACATGCCGGGTGCGGTAACGGTGGGCATCTCGCTGATCCGCGGCCAGTCGGGGCGCATCCTGTCGATCCTGACCAAGTCGGACGATACCCAGCAGGTGAGCGAGGTGCAAACGCAGCAAGCGGCGCCGCTGGGTCGACGCTCGGGATGGCGCGACCTGCTCAATTGACGGGGCTCCCGCCGGCATGACCGCGTTCGTGGTCGGCGCCCGCTCCGGCGATCCGGAGCGGGCGCGTTTCATTCGTGCCCTGCTCGCGTCGCTGCTGCTGCACGGTGTGCTCTTCGTGCTCAAGGTGGGGCCGGTGTCCGGCGTCCATGCGCCTTCCCTGCCGGGCGGCGGAACCATAGAGGCCGTGTTGCGGCGCGCGCCGGCGCCGGCTGCCGTGCCGGAACAGCCCGTCGACGCCACGCTACAGCCGGCGCTGGCCACTATGACAGCGGACGCTCATACCCAGCCCGACCAGCCCAAGCCGGTCGAAATGGTCGCCAGACCTGCCGCCGCACCGCCCACGACGACAACCGAAGCGCCGGGGCACCGCGAAGAAGGGCGGGATGTAAACGCGGGTGCCACCGTCAGCGGCAGCGAATCCCAGGCCATTCCACTGCTGCCGCCCCTGCCCGTGACAGCCCGCGAAATTCCGCGCCGCCCGTCGCTGCTGGCCCCGATGAACTTTTCCTATCCGCCCAATGTCCGTGTTCTAGGCGGACGGGTAAGGGTGCGCATCCATCTCGACGAAAAAGGGCGGGTCGAGGAAATGCGTGTCGTGGCGGCTGTCCCACAGGGATTTTTCGATCACGCCGCCGTCGAAGTCCTGCGCAAGGGCCGCTTCGCACCGGGCTTT
>JAIOOZ010000477.1 GCA_021414185.1 Betaproteobacteria bacterium | reverse complement strand
GAACTGTCCCGAACCGGGCTACCGAAGCGCTTTCAGTAAACTCCTCGCGCTGGCCGGCGTCAAGCCGTATCTCAGAAGAATTTCATGCGCTGCCGGCGTCGCTCAAGAACATCGTTGTTAACAGCAGGATGCGATTTGCGCAGTGCGCAACGCAGCCAGGTGAGTTGTCGCTGACTAGCGTGAGAAACCGTGAGGGCGGGAGGGCGGGAGAGCGGGAGAGCGGGGATGAGACCGTGAGAGCGTGAGGGCGCGAGATCGCAAGTGGATAAACGCTTCGCCGCGGTGACGACCTTGCGCCAACGCATGATTTCATCTTTCAGAAACGCGGCGTATTCCTGTGACGTACTCGGCGAAGGATCGAGGCTCAGCGTGTTGTATTGCTCGCGCACTTCCGGCGTGCCCAGTGCCCTGTTGATCGCCGCTTCGAGCTTGGCGACGATGGCAGGCGGCGTGGCGGCGGCTGCGAGTAGTCCGTAGCGCGTGTCGACTATCACGTCGGGATAACCCGCTTCGCCGAACGTCGGCACGTCGGGCAGCGAACGCGCCCGGCGCGGACTCGCCACCGCGAGCACGCGCACCTTGCCGGCTTTGACCTGCGCAATTGCACCCGGCGCCGAAATGAACATCGAGTCGACGTGGCCGCCGATGACGTCGGTGAGCGCCAGCGACGCGCCCTTGTACGGCACGTGGACCATCTTGATGCCCGCCGTCAGGTTCATCAGTTCCGCGCCGAGGTGCAGCGAGCCGCCGGTGCCCGACGACGAGTAATTCAGTTTCCCCGGCTGCGACTTCGCCAGCGCGACGAATTCTTTCACGTTCTTCACCGGCACCGTCGGGTTGACGACGAAGATGATGTCGCTGGTGGCGAGCGAGCCCACGGGCGCGAAATCGCGCACCGGATCGAACGGCAGTTTCGCGTAGCTGCTTGCGTTGATGGTGAACGACGACGAGATGACGGCCAGCGCATAGCCGTCGGGCGGCGATTTGGCTACCATGTCGCAGCCGATAATGCCGTTCGCACCCGCGCGGTAGTCGATGACAAAAGGCTGGCCGAGGAATTCGTAGAGCTTTTGCGCGACCGGCCGCACCGCCAGATCGTTCGGGCCACCGGGAGCGAAAGGCACGATGACGCGCACGGCTTTGGCCGGATAGTCCTGCGCATACGCGATGCCGCCGGCAGCGGGCAGCAGTGCCATCGCGGCAAGCACTGCGCGCACGTTGTTTATTCTTGTCATTTGTTTTCCTCCGTGGCGGCTGTTTATACACGCATTCCGCCAGCGCCACTTTACAGCGCCGGGGCGCGCCAGGGAAATTTCGCGGCGCGCGAATCGGCGCGCTTGAACACGCCCGCCGGGAAAGAGTATCTTTGCAGCTTTACGGCAGGGAATCTCAGCTATGACTTCGACGACTTTAATTCGCACGGCGCTGGCCATTCTGCTGCTCGGCGCGGGCGGCAACGCCGCGGCTGAATTGTGGGCCAAGGTCGGTGAAAACGAAAAATTCAGGGCCTACGCCAACCCCGCGAGCATGCGCAGGGAAGGCGCCAACGTGAAAATATGGGACATGTTCGATTACAGGACCGCGCAGCCGGGTGACGCCGGCAAAAAATACCTGTCGCTGAAGCGGCACACCGAGTACGACTGCAAGCAGGGGCGGATGCGCATATTCGAGACCTCCACCTATGCCGAAAACCTGAGCAAGGGTGCGGTGGTGGGGACCACGAACCAGAGACTCAATTGGAGCGAGATCGCAACGGGCAGCGCGGACCAGTTATTGCTGGAGTTTGCCTGCGGTATACAAACTCAGGACAAAGGGGGGGAAAAGTGAAAACAATTCTGCTGACGTTTATTACGGTTGCCTGCGCCGCCGTTCCGCTGCTCGCGCAGGCGCAAAAGATCAATCCCACCGACCCGCAGCCGACCTGCAACATGTGCCCGGGGACATTCGTGCCGCTCGCCGAGCTCGAGGCTTATACCAAAAAAGCGATCGCCGAGAAGCTGACCGATCAGCAGGTGAGGGACATCGATATCGGCAAGGCCAACATCGGCATCGGCATGGTCTACCGCGGCAAGCTCGACAAGCCGCGCCCCGATTCGGTCGCCGAACACGATCACGTCAGCGAGGTTTATCACATCATCTCGGGGTCGGCGACGCTGGTGCTCGGTCCGGACATCACCAACCGGCAGCGGCGCCCGGCGACGCAGCGCACCGTGGTCGAATTCAACGGGCCGGGCAACAACGGTTCCGAAATCCTCAATGGTGTCGCGCACAACATCAAGGCGGGCGACGTCGTCGTCATCCCTGCCGGCACCGGCCACTGGTTTACCAGGATCGACGATCACATCAATTACCTGATGATCCGCATCGACCCGGACAAGGTCACGCCGCTGAGGAGCGAAGCGCAGTCCAAAGCCTATCTCGCGAAACCGGCGGCGAAAGGCGAGTGACCGCCTGCTCCTTCCCGCATAGCGCGCGAAAATCTCCCATGGCCAAGGACCGTCTCGATGAAGTGGTCGCCGCCGCCCGGCGCAACGCCGACCAGCGGGCGACGGGTTATCGCGAGCAGGCGCTGAAGCTCTATCCGTGGGTGTGCGGGCGTTGTGCGCGCACGTTCACGCACAGCAACCTGCAATTGCTCGAAGTCCACCACAAGAACAACAACCACGACGACAACCCGGCGGACGGCAGCAACTGGGAGCTGCTCTGCACCTATTGCCACGAGCATGAGCACTCCAAGGTGAAAGACATGGCGGGGCGCACGGACACAGGAGGTGCGGCGGCGGGGGCGACCCACAATCCGTTTGCGGATTTGAAGGCGAGGCTTGAAGCGGGGAAGAAGCCGTGAGAGCGCGAGAGCGCGAGATCGTAGGTGGGAACACCTGCCCCCTTCCCGCCCTCACGCTCTCACGCTCTCACGCCCTCCCGCCCTCCCGCCCTCGCGCCCTCGCGCTCTCACGCCCTCGCGCAACCTTGCGCGCCGCGCTCGCGGCCGCGCTTGCGCTCGCAGGCGCGTGCATCGCGCAGTCGTTGCCGCCAGTTCCCGAATATCCCGTCAGGCCTATCCGCATCGTCGTAGCGTCGTCGCCAGGCACGGCCAGCGACTTTTTTGCGCGCTCGCTGAGCGATGAGTTGAGCGTCGTCTACAAGCAGCGGGTCGTCGTCGAAAATCGCGCCGGTGCGGGCGGACTGATCGGCAACAGCATGGTGTCGCGGGCCAACGGCGACGGCTACACGCTGGGCATG
>JAIOOZ010000476.1 GCA_021414185.1 Betaproteobacteria bacterium | reverse complement strand
GCGGCGGGGAGGAGAATATTAGCAGATGCTGCGCATACTAGAAGCTGTCTCAAGAACAGTTTGGAACCGCAGATGAACGCGGATGAACGCGGATAAGTTCAAATTAAAAGGCAAAATCAGGAAGAATTCGAAAAATCGTATATGTAGTATCGCTCTCGCACTTTGATTCTCATCCGCGTTTATCTGCGTTTATCTGCGGCTGATTGTCGCTGTTGTCTTTTGGGATGAGTTCTAGAACTTCATGCCGGTTTTTTTGACGAGCGCGACCCACTTCGCGTACTCGGCTTTGACTTCCACCGCGAATTCCTGCGGCGTGTTGCCGACGGCGTCGGTGCTTTCGGCTTCCATGCGGCGCGTGACTTCCGGCGTCTGCATCGCGCGCTTCGCTTCGGCGCTCAGTCTGGCGACGATGGCGGGCGGCGTGTGCGCGGGCGCGAACATGCCGAACCACGCGACGACGTCGTAACCGGGGAATCCGCTCTCGGCGACCGTCGGCAGCTCGGGCAGCGTTTTCGCGCGCGTGCCACTGGTGACGGCGATGGCTTTCAGGCGCCCCGCGCGGATCAGCGGCAGCGCGGAAAGCGGGCTGCCTATCATCCAGTCGGCCTGCCCTTGCGCGACGGCAGGATAAGCGTCGGCCACACCTTTGTACGGCACATGCGTCATAGGTACGCCGGCCATCGTCGTGATCAATTCCGCACCCATATGCACGATACTGCCGATTCCCGCGGAGGCGTAGCTCAAGCCGCCCGGCTTGGCTTTCGCGAGGGCAACGAGTTCCTTCATGTTGTTCGGCGGCAGCGAGGGCGTCAGGATGACGATGTACGGATTGGACGTGAGCTTGCTGATCGGCTGCAGGTCACGCACCGGGTCATAGCTTTGCGGACGCAGGGCCGCATTGGTGACGACGCCGCTGCTGGTGACGAGCAGCGTGTAACCGTCGGGCGCCGCCTTGGCGACCAGCTCGACACCTATGCTGCCGCCCGCGCCGACGCGGTTGTCGACGACAAACGACTGGCCCCAGAGCTGGGTGTAATGCTGCGCGGCGATGCGCGCGATGGCATCGACCCCGCCGCCAGCCGTCACGTTGACAATCACGCGCACCGGTTTCTGCGGCCAGGTTTGCGCGTGCGCCACGGCGCATGCAAACGCGAGCGCTGCCGCAACCGCGGCGAGTGAAATCCCTGGCCCATGGCAACGGTTCATCTCTCCTCCGTCATTCCGGGTTGATGCCGGCGCTGCGCACCACCACCGCCCATTTTTTGAGTTCGGCCTGGATGAAGCGCTCGAACTCTTCCGGCGTGCCGGTGGCCGGGTCGGCGCCTTGCGCGGCGAGCTTCTCCGCGATGTCAGGCGCGCGCGCGATGCGGTTCAGTTCCACATTGAGGCGATCGACCGCGGGCCGCGGCGTGTCGCCGGTGGCCAGCACGCCGTACCAGTTCGACACTTCAAAGCCGGGCAGGCCGGCTTCGGCAATGGTCGGAATGTCGGGCAAGGCGCCGGAGCGCTTCGCCGTCGTCACCGCGAGCATGCGCAGCCTTCCCTGCTTTGCGTACGGCAGCACCGACAGCACGCTGGCCATCGTGAACGACACCTGGCCCGCGATGAGGTCGGTGATCGCC
>JAIOOZ010000475.1 GCA_021414185.1 Betaproteobacteria bacterium | reverse complement strand
ACCTTCTCGACCGCAAAGTCTTTCTGCAGGTCCTGCATGTTGGCGGCCGACGCGCCACGGAACGCATAGATCGACTGGTCGTCGTCGCCGACGGCGAATATCGCGTTTTCCTTGCCGGCCAGCATCCGCAACCACAGGTATTGCAGCCGGTTGGTGTCCTGGAATTCGTCGACCAGGATATTGTGGAAACGGCCGCGATAGTGGTCGCGCAGGGGCTCGTTCTTCGACAACAGTTCATAACAGCGCAGCAGGAGTTCCGCGAAATCGACCACGCCTTCGCGCTGGCATTGCTCGTCGTAGATCGCGTAGAGCTCTTTCATGCGGCGCGAAAAGCCGTCGTAATCGTCGGCGTCCGCTGCGCGCTTGCCGGCGTCCTTGTGGCTGTTGATGTACCACGCGATCTGGCGCGCGGGGAACTTTTCTTCGTCGACGTTCGCCGCCTTCATCATGCGCTTGATAAGCGCCAGCTGGTCCTGGCTGTCGAGGATCTGGAAGAGCTGCGGCAGCCCTGCTTCGCGGTAATGCGCGCGCAACATGCGGTTGCACAGGCCGTGGAAGGTGCCGACCCACATGCCGCGCGTGTTGATCGGCAGCATCGCGCCTATGCGCGTGAGCATTTCCTTCGCCGCCTTGTTGGTGAACGTTACCGCGAGCAACCCCGCGGGGCTCGCCTGCCCGGTCTGGATCAGCCAGGCGATGCGCGTCGTCAGCACACGCGTCTTGCCGCTGCCGGCGCCGGCAAGTATCAGCGCCGACTGGTGCGGCAGCGTGACGGCTTCGAGTTGCGGCTCGTTGAGACCGGCGAGAAAGGAAGGCGACGACATGAATGATGTTTCGGTGGGAACACGCGATTATAAAGCGTGGCGCGAAAAAAAACGGCCCGCATCGCTGCGGGCCGCCGTGTATGAGCGATGCCGGACTACTTCGAAGCTTTCGGCTCGGTGATGCCCATCTGGCCCTTCAGCTTGCCGCCCAGCGTTTCCGCTTCCTGCTTGCTCGCCAGGTGCGAAATGCGCACGCGATACGTGGTGACGTCTTCCTTTTTGACCGGCCGGATTTCCGCCGCGTAGCCCGCGTTGCGCAACTGGTCGTAAATTTTGAGCGCGGAATCCTGATCGCCAGCTTCGGCCAGGTACACGCGCCACTTGCCGCCTTTGCGCAGCGCGCCCGCGCCTGCCGCGATCTCCGTTTCCTGCGCCCATTTGTCCAATTGCTCCTTCGACACTGAGCCGACCGGATCGCCCGGCTTGTCTTTCGGCGCGACGTAAAACGACATCGGCTGGTCCATGGTGAATGCTTCCGGCCCGCGCGTCACCGCGACCTTGCCTTCGATCAGGCAGGCGATGTCGCGCGTCTTGTCGGATTTGCCCCACAGGTCGGTGCCGCGTATGCCGACGGTGATGGTGACGAGCCGCACTTTGACGTCGCGCTCGCCGCGGAACTTGGTCAGTGCCTGGGTGGTGAAGCGGAATGCGCCGGAGAGCACGTCGAGCGAGGCGGTCACCACGTCCTTCAGCTTGATTTTCTTCTGGCCGAGATCGTCGAGTGCCATGATGCCGTTTTCGCCCAGCTTGACCAGGCTGCCGTCAGCGAGCCGCAGCAGCGCGCGCGCGCCGGGCCCCGTGATGACGCGATCCTTGTTGGTGAGTTTCATGTCCAGCGACAGCGCATCGCGCGCGCCGTTTGCGTGCTCGACCCACGCCGGCATCTGCACGCCTTCGACCACGATATTGGGTCGCGTGGCCGCCGCTGCACAGCCTGCGGCCAGCATCAGCAGTATCGCAAATAATGTCTTGATCTTCATAGCGGCCTCCTTGGTTTCCGGTTACGCATGCATATACGGGCGCTGACGGGTTTCGGATGCGGGACGGGTATAATTCGCGTCTTTGCCGCAATCGCAGACCGGTATGCAGAACAAGTACAACCCCCACGTCATTGAGCGCGAAGCCCAGCAGTACTGGATCGAACAGCGCTCGTTTCAAGCCGCGGAGCCGCCAGGCGATTCCACTAATACGCCCCGCAAACCCAAGTACTACTGCCTGTCGATGTTCCCCTATCCGTCCGGCAAGCTGCATATGGGGCACGTGCGAAACTATACCATAGGCGATGCGCTGTCCCGCTATCACCGCATGCGCGGCTTTAACGTGCTGCAGCCGATGGGGTGGGATGCATTCGGGTTGCCCGCCGAGAACGCGGCGATGGCCAATCGCGTGCCGCCCGCGCAGTGGACGTACGACAACATCGCGTACATGAAAAAGCAGCTCGTCTCGCTCGGTTTCGCGATCGACTGGGAACGCGAGCTCGCCACCTGCAAGCCCGATTACTACCGCTGGAACCAGTGGCTGTTCCTGCGCATGCTCGAGAAAGGCCTGGTCTACAAGAAGACCGGCACGGTCAACTGGGACCCGGTCGACCAGACCGTGCTCGCCAACGAGCAGGTGATCGACGGCCGCGGCTGGCGCACCGGCGCGGTGATCGAAAAGCGCGAGATCCCCATGTACTACATGGCGATCACGAAATACGCCGATGAGCTGCTCACTGCGCTCGACACGCTGCCGGGCTGGCCCGAGCGCGTGAAGACGATGCAGGCCAACTGGATCGGCAAGAGCACCGGCGTGCGCTTTGCATTTCCTTATGACTTGACCGATGCGGTCAACCGTTCTCACC
>JAIOOZ010000231.1 GCA_021414185.1 Betaproteobacteria bacterium | reverse complement strand
GTCGGTGCAGCACGCACACCCATGGGCGCGTTTCAAGGCGAATTGAAAAATGCCACTGCGGCAGAGCTGGGCGCCGCGGCGATCAAAGCGGCTGTTGAACGCGCCGGGCTGAAACCGGAAGACGTGCAGGAAGTCATCATGGGCAACGTGCTGTCGGCGGGACATGGCCAGGCGCCGGCGCGCCAAGCGGCGCTCGGCGCCGGACTGCCGCTGGGCGTCGGCTGCACGACCATCAACAAGATGTGCGGTTCGGGCATGAAAGCGGCAATGCTCGCCAACGATTTGCTGCTGGCCGGCACCAACACTGTGATGGTTGCAGGCGGCATGGAATCCATGACCAACGCGCCGTACCTGCTGCCGAAAGCGCGCGGCGGACTGCGGCTGGGCCATGGCGAAGTCAAAGACCATATGTTTCTCGACGGGCTGGAGGACGCATATGACCGCGGCCGGCTGATGGGCACGTTCGCCGAGGACGCCGCCACCAAGTACCAGTTTTCGCGCGAAGCGCAGGATGGCTTTGCAATCACGTCGCTGAAACGCGCGCAGGACGCGATCAACCAGGGTTGGTTCGCGGCCGAAATCGCGCCGTTTAAAATCACCGGCGGCAAAAGCGACACGACCGTTACCCGCGACGAGCAGCCGCTCAAGGCCAACCTCGACAAGATCCCGCAACTCAAACCCGTCTTCCGCAAGGACGGCACCGTAACACCGGCCAACTCCAGCTCGATTTCCGATGGCGCCGCGGCGCTCGTCCTGATGCGGCTCTCCGAAGCACAGAAGCGCGGACTCAATCCGCTGGCGAAAATCGTCGCCCACGCGAGTCACGCCCACGAACCCAACTGGTTCACGACGGCGCCAGTCGGCGCAATCAAAAAACTGTTCGAAAAAACCGGCTGGAACAAGAACGATGTCGACCTCTATGAAATCAACGAAGCATTTGCGGTGGTAACGATGGCTGCGATGCACGATCTCGACCTGCCGCACGCCAAGGTCAATGTCCACGGCGGCGCTTGTGCCCTAGGCCATCCCATAGGCGCCAGCGGCGCGCGCATCGTCGTGACCCTGCTGGCCGCGCTGGAAAAATACGGAATGAAACGCGGCGTTGCGGCGCTGTGCATAGGCGGCGGTGAAGCCACCGCCATGGCGATCGAAAGGCCATAAACCAGATGAACCGCCAAGACGCCAAGGCCGCCAAGAAAAACAAAAAGTAAAATAAAAATGTTAATAGGCTATTTTCCTTATCTTTGAGAACTCGATGATTCCATATATGTCTTGTTTTTCATCTTGGCGGCCTTGGCGTCTTGGCGGTTCAAATAGTGCTCTTCATATAGAGAGTGTGTGAAATGGCAAACCCCATCGATTTCTACTTCGACTACTCGTCGCCGTACGGTTATTTCGCGGCGATGAAAATCGACGATCTCGCGGCGAAGAACGGCCGCAGCGTGAACTGGAAACCCATATTGCTGGGCGCGGTGTTCAAGGTGACCGGCGGGCAACCGCTGCCGACGCTGCCGCTGAAAGGGCCTTACGCGTTGCGCGACATCCTGCGTTCGGCGCGCTTTCACGGCTTGCCGTACCAACAGCCGTCGAAATTTCCTGTCGCGACACAGGCGCCGGCGCGCGCCTTCTACTGGATCAACGATCGTGACCCCGCGCTCGCAAAGAAACTCGCGCAGGCCCTGTACCAGGCTTATTTCGTACAGGACCGCGATATCTCAAGCCCGGAAATTACCGCCGACGTGGCCGCGACGCTCGGCCTGCAACGCGACGAGGTGCTCGCCGCGCTCAACGACGCGGCCGTCAAGGATCGGCTCAAGAATGAAGTCGACGCGGCGATCAAGCTCGGCGTGTTCGGCTCGCCGTATATCGTGGTCGATGGCGAGCCGTTCTGGGGCATAGACCGTTTCGACCAGATCGAGCACTGGCTTGCCCGCGGGCCATTCTGAATCTGTCATCATGCGCGCCAAGCTCGAAGCCCGGCAGGTCAACATCGTGACGCTTGAAGTCGACGCCATCGTCAACGCCGCGAACACGACTTTACTTGGCGGCGGCGGCGTCGACGGCGCGATCCATCGCGCGGCGGGTCCCGAGCTGCTCGCAGAATGCCGCACTCTCGGCGGCTGCCCGACGGGGGAAGCGAAAATCACCCGCGGCTATCGCCTGCCCGCCAGACATGTAATTCATACGGTGGGGCCGGTCTGGAACGGCGGCACGCGCGGCGAACCCGGCCTGCTGGCCGCGTGCTACCGCAACAGCCTTGAGCTGGCGCGCGAGCACGGCCTCAAAACGATAGCGTTCCCGGCCATCAGTTGCGGAGTCTACGGTTACCCGCTTGAAAAAGCGGTTACGATAGCGGCGCGAACGACCAATGATTTTCTCAGTGCGCACCCCGTCATGGAAAAAATAATTTTCGCGTGCTTCGACGAAGACGCGCTTGCCGCCTACAACGCCGAACTCGCGCGGCTCAGCGCTTAACGCAACTATGCTCGCTTCACTTTTGCGCACCTTGTTCAAATCCCGTGATCGCGCACCCGCCGCGACGGCGTCGCGCCGCCTGCACCTCGGCTGCGGCAGGGACATCCGCGAAGGCTGGATCAATCTCGATGTCAGTCCGCTGCCGGGTGTCGCCGTGGTCGCCGATCTCGACGATTGCCGCAACAAGCCGCTGCCGCTCGCCGACAATTCCATGGACGAGTTCTTCGCCAGCCACGTGATCGAGCACCTGCACTATCCTCTCCCCTTCATGCAGGAATTGCACCGCGTCGCCAGCGCCGGCGCGAAAGCGGTCTTTCACGTGCCCTACGGATCGAGCGACGATGCCGACGCCGACCCGACCCACGTGCGCCGCTATTTCGTGAACTCTTTTCATTTTTTTTCGCAGCTCGCCTACTGGCGCGCGGATTACGGTTATCGCGGCGACTGGGAAATCGACAGCATCGTGCTCACGGTTCCGGCCGAGCGCTACGCCGGCATAGAACAGGCGCAGATATTCGAAGACATCCGCTCGCAGCGCAACGTGGTCATCGAGATGATCGCGACATTGAAAGCGGTCAAGCCGATACGCATGCCGGGCAGCCAGGAAGCAGCACCTGTACGCGTTTCCATCAGGCGCGTCCCGCAGTCGGACGGCACGCCAAAACCCCCATGACCGCCTTCAAATCCCGGCTCAAACCCGACAGCGACGATTTCAAAGCCGCCGCCGCGCAAATGCGCGCGCAGGCTGACGACCTCAGACAAAAACTGGCCGTCGTGAGCAAAGGCGGCGATGCAGCTTCGCGCGAACGCCACACGGCGCGCGGCAAATTGCTGGTGCGCGACCGCATCAAGGCTCTGCTCGATGCCGGCTCGCCGTGGCTGGAGCTGTCGCCGCTTGCTGCGTTCGAGATGTACGACAACGCGGTGCCCGCCGCCGGCATCGTCACCGGCATCGGCCGCGTGATGAGCCGCGAATGCGTGGTGATCGCGAACGACGCCACCGTCAAAGGCGGCACTTATTTCCCGCTAACCGTGAAAAAGCATTTGCGCGCGCAGGAAATCGCGCAGGCCAATCGGCTGCCGTGCATCTATCTCGTCGACTCCGGCGGCGCGCACCTGCCAAGCCAGGACGAAGTCTTTCCCGACCGCGACCACTTCGGCCGTATTTTCTACAACCAGGCCAATATGTCGGCGCTGGGCATTGCGCAGGTCGCGGTGGTGATGGGCTCGTGCACAGCAGGCGGTGCTTACGTGCCTGCGATGTCGGACGAAACCATCATCGTCAAAAACCAGGGCACGATATTTCTCGCCGGCCCGCCGCTGGTCAAGGCCGCGACCGGCGAAATCGTCAGCGCCGAAGAATTGGGCGGCGGCGACGTGCATACCAAAACGTCGGGTGTCGCCGATCATCTCGCCGACGACGACGCACATGCGCTCGAAATCGCGCGCCGTGCCGTCGGTCATCTGAATCTCGTCAAGGC
>JAIOOZ010000474.1 GCA_021414185.1 Betaproteobacteria bacterium | reverse complement strand
ACATCCGGCATTTTTCTGCTCTTCGCTGTTGGCGATACGCTGCATCATATTGCCTCATCCCACGAACGCAAACAACTTGAGGCGCCAGATTGGTACCTCAAGTGGTCAATCTCCTTCGTGGTCAGCTGGAACATGAAGTGTAAAAAAACCTTTCGAGGTTGCGCTTTATGGCCCAACGGATACCAGGGGCCCGGCACGAATTGTTTTAGCCCCGCTTTCCTGTCATTCGACAGCCGACAGGCGTCGGAGTATCGTTGATTTTCCACGGGGAGAAGTCGCCATGATTGCCTATCAAATCCGCTGCGCCGCGTCGATCGCTTGCCTGCTTGTCGCGTCGCCTACGCTTGCCGACAACAACGACAAGAAGCAACAGGCCAGGCAGCGCCCGGCGCCTCAGCAGATGAGGCAGCAGCAGGCGCAGCCTACGCTGCCGGACAATGGCACGCGCATCAATACGCCGGGAGGCGCACCCGCCGGCAGCGGCGCGGCGGGCTCGGTCAACGCGGGCAAACCGATGGCGCCGGTCGGCGCGCAAGCGATAGGCGGGCAGCAAACGGGCGGCGCTGCTACGGCGGGCGCCACAGTCAGCACGACGACAACGAGCTCGCAACCGAAGAGCGGCAACACGCTCGTCAATCCCAATGCGCCCGGCAATCAGGCCGGCGGCGCGATGCCGGGAGATTTTTCGCGTGACAAAAAATTGCAAAACGCGGTCGATGGCGGCGCGAGCGCGGTCACTAACCAGGCGACGACGACGAGCGGGCCCGGCCAGAAGAGCGGCACCGCGCTGATCGACGGTACGCAATCGAATTTCGAATCGATGCGCGGCGATCAGGGTTCGCGCACGAGCCAGCAGGGCATGTTCCCTGCTGCGGGCCCGTCGACGGCTACAGTGCCGCCAGCGGGCGGGGCGCCGATCGCGATTCCGTATCCGGTGACAACCACTGCGCCAGCGACGACGCCGCGCGAAACGCCCCCGGCGAAAACGACTACGTCGGGCGACGACGCGGGCACGCTGAAAGGAATGGCATCGAGCACCAATATGGGCGAAGCCAAGTACAAGATGGGCAACAGCGGGGTCAAGGTCGAAGGCGCCGCCATAACTCGCATGACGACTTCGGGCACGCAACCAGCGGGCACGACGACGCCATCGCAAACCACGATCCTGACCACGGGCACGCCCTCGCCCGACGGCGGCGCCGGCACGCCGGTGCCGGCATCGGTGCAGAACCTTGGCGGCAAAGGCCCGTCGCTCGAGCAAACCAAAAAAGAACGCGGCCGCCAGACCGGCGTGCCGAACGACGACAAGCAGCAGGTCGACCGCATGCGCGCCGATCAGCGCGCGGCGGGCGCCACGATGGCGGGACGGCGCACCAACGCGATCAATCCCGGCGACCAGACCACGCCCGCCGGTGGTTTTAGCGGCAGCCCGAAATCAGGCGTGAAGCAAACTGAAAACAAAGGCGGCGGCAGGCCCGGCTGCCCGCCGGACAATCCGGCCTGCTGAACAAATTCGACAGCGGCTGCCGTTACGCCCACCGGGTGCGTCATCATCGCCACCACATCCGCCACCACATTCGCGGTCACCGCTAAGCGGACGGCGTAAAAAGCAGTAGGGGCGGGGACGCTATCGCGTCACCTGCCCCTGTTTATTTTGGGGCTGCTTTTTCTGCCGAGCGATTTCAGCGGCTTGAACCGGATCCGTTTCGGCTTGGCCGATAGCGGGGCCGATTCCAGTTTTTTTCGCTCAGTTTCCGTCGCGATAATTGTGAATTGTCACGCCGCCAGCAGCACCAGGCTCGGTCGCTGACCGACTCGCGCAGCGAGGGTAATCAACATGTCGAGGCTGAACTTGTCCCACTTGCCCCGCACCAGATCGGAAACGCGCGATTGCGTGATACCCAAACGTTTGGCGGCTTCCTGTTGAGTCCAATCGCGATCTGCAATCAATTTACGCAGCTTCGCCATCAGCTCGGCGCGCATGGCGAGCACGGTCGCCTCTTCGCGTGAAAAGCCGAGATCGACAAATACGTTGCCTTTGGATTTCGTGATGCGCTCTTTCATGATCCACTCTCAATCTGCTTGTAGCGCCGGCGGGCGAGCTCGATGTCCGGTTTGCCTGTCTTGCGCGTTTTCTTTTGAAACGCATGAAGCACGTATACGGCGGTGGCAAATCTGGCGACGAAAATTACGCGCCACTCGCCGGCAACATGCACCCGAATCTCGTACGCGCCCGAACCAACTTCCAGCAGCGGTTTGAAATCGGAGGGCATCAACCCCTCCTGCACCTGCCAAAGCTAAAAACCCGCGGCCTTGCGAGCCAGGAACGGAAAAGCACTCAAATCCGCAAGGCTCGAACCAATGAATTTGAGCGGCTTCACGGCGACATTATATCAAAAATTTGAGCGGCTTCACGGCGACATTATATCAAAATGTAGATAATTATACAGGTCTTAAAATTATTGGGGACAGGCCACGGTTTTATCGAGATTTTTCCATATCACAACTTATCGATCTGCTGCTTCGCGTAAACCGCCTGCTGCCCCTGCGGTGACAGTTCCAGATAGGTATGGTACGCGGTGCGCGCTTTGTCACGCTCGTTGTTGCGCGCATAGGCATCGCCCAGGTTGAGATAGGCGATCGCGCGCGAGCGGTCGAGCTTGATCGCGTTTTCGTACCAGCGCGCGGCTTCGGCGAATTTGTCCTGCCGGTAGTAGACGAAACCCAGGTTGTTCGCGGCGAGGGCGAAATCGGGGCGCAGCTTCAAAGCCTCTGTGAATTGCGCTTCGGCCTCAGCGTAACGCTTCTCCTTGTAGAACTGCAGTCCGCGGTCGTTGGCGCGCTGCGCGAGCTGGCGCGCGGTGAGGTTCACCGTCGGCGGCGGCTCCAGCTTGCGTTCGACGCCTTGCAGGTCTTTCACCGTCACCGCGGCCGGCGGCACGACTTTCCCGTCCGCCGACGCCGGCGGCCTGGCGGCATCGAGCTTGGTGTTGAGCGCAATCGCTTCGCCCGCCAACTGCGTGCTCGCGGTGTTGAGGAATTCGGTTTCGGCCGCAAGCTCGAACACGAAGTCGCCGCCCTCCGAACCGGGCAGGCTGCCGAAAGCGGGCGTCTGCTGCGACACACCGGCTACCGCGGGCGCAACGTACGCGGCGAGTTCCGTCGCCGTGATCAGGCCATCGCCGTTGAGATCGGCCTTGCCCGCGAGGCCCTGCAGCAATGTCCACGTGAAAATCGAATGCCCGTTGGGCCCGCCATCGGCAACCAGTTGATCGGCGCCGCCCGCTGTCAGCATCTGGCGCCCGATGCGTTTCGCGTTCTCGCGCAGGAAGCCACCGCTGTTCGCGCCGCGCGTGAGCCCGAGCCCGCTGTAACAGGCGTCCATCACGAACAGCACGTGCTTCGCGGCGAGGCTCTCGGCGATGTTCTGGATCTCGGTCATCGGTATCGCATCGGTGGCAAGCTGCGCTGGATCTGCATCGGCGGGGATGATGTAGCCGACATCGCGCCCCGACGTGAGCTTGCGTGTCGCGCCGTGGCCGGCAAAGAACACGAACACGCGGTCGTTTTTTTTCAGGCCGCCATGCGCGAGCTTCTCGTGAAACGCAGCGAGGATGCCGTTGCGCGTGGCCTGGCCGTCGTTGAGCGATATCACGCGCTCGGCCGCGAAGCCGAATTTCTCGATCAGCACCTGGCGCATCGCCTGCGCGTCCTTCACCGCGTACTGCAGCTTGGGCCATTTCGCGTAATCGTTGATGCCGATCACCACCGCCCACGAATCGTTATAGCCCGTGGTGATGGCGGGCTTGTCCGGCACGCTGGTGGCGCCGCGCGTGACGGTGAAGCCCTGCCCGTCCCAGCCGGCAAACTGGTAGCCGTCGGCCACCAGGCGCTCGAGCACCAGCGGCAACGCTTTCAATGTGCGCTCGTGGATGTCGTGAAAGAGCACGATGCCGCGGCCGTCCTTGTCGAGGTTGCGCAGCACGCGGTCGGCGATCGAGCTCGGCACCGGGTCGGCCCAGTCGAGCGAATCGATGTTCCACATCACGGACTTGAGATTGGCGGCGGCCAATACCTGCAGGCCTTCAGCGTTGCGCGCGCCGTACGGAAAGCGAAAGAGCGGCGAGCGGTTGGCATCCACCGCTTTCAACAGGAGGTCGGTATTCATGATCTCCGCCTTCAGCGCGTCGCCGGTCTGCTTGGAGAGCTGCGAGTGCGTGTAACTGTGATTGGCGAGCGAGAAACCGGCGGCCTTGAGGCTGCGCGCCACTGCGGACGTTGCGCCAAGCTGCGCCTTGCCGTCTTTGTCGACGGTACCGAGATTGCGCCCGACTTCGAAAAACACCGCGGGCACACCGTATTGCTTAAGTATGGCGACGATGTCCCCGGTGTACTGGCGGTGCGGGCCGTCGTCGAACGTCAGCACTACCGTTTTGGGCGGCAGGCGAAAGCCGAAGATTTCCTTCTCTTCTTTCGTGTCCGCCGGCGGCGTCTCTTTCTTGACCGGATACGGCATCACTACGCCGTAATCGCGCAACAGGTTGGCGCGCGTATAAAGCTGCTTCAACTTCGCGACGTAAACGTCCCAGCGCTCGCGCTTGAGTTCTATCGCGCGCGTTTCGAAACGGTTGAAGATCTGGCCGAATTCTTTTTCGTAGTTGCGCTCGATCTCGACCAACGCGTCGAGATCCTCGCCGATGCGCTTGTGCAATTTGATTGCGGGCAACGCGCCGTCGCGCGCGGCCGCCTGCTGCAAGCTGCGCAGCAGTTCGCGGAACGCCAGCCGGTCGGCATCGAAAAGGTCGGGCGCCGACTCCATGTAGTCGAGCAGCGTGCCCGCCGTGTTGAACCGGCCCGCGCCACCACTCGCCAGCAGCGTTTGCAATTTCTCTTCGGTGGCGGCGCGGCGCGCAAGCCCGTCGTGAAACAGCGCCTGCGCTACGGTGTTGGCGGCTTCACGCTCGCCGGCGGACAATGACTTTTCATCGGCGAGCAGCACGATGATCTTGCGCTGCGTCGCCAGCACTTCTCGCAGGTCCGCGAGCAAAGTGTCGGCGCTTACGGCTGTGCCGGCGGACGGTGTGGCGGCAGGACGCGTGGCGTAGAAATAACCGCCCGCTCCCAGCAGCACCGCCAGCACCACTCCCGCCATCGCCAGCTTGAACCGCATGTTGTCCCCTTAACTAGAAGCCATCCCAAAAAAGCTTTTAGCGGTAGAAAAAATATTCCTTCCCCTTCAGGGGGAAGGCTAGGATGGGGGTGGGTCAATGAACGACGCGTCAACAGCAACCCATCCCCACCTCAATCCTCCCCTTGAAGGGGAGGAAGACTAACTCCCGCTCTCCCCGCAAGCGGGGCGAGGGAGTCTTAAAGAATTACTTCAACGGCTTGCGCGCGAGATGCTTCACCTTGTCCGATTGCAGGCTTTTCGCGCCGCGTTGCGGTATCAGGCCGGCGGCCAGCGCATAGGCCGACAGGGGGTTAGGCGCCGGTTTTTTTACCAGTTTTTTTCGTTCAGTTTTCATGGCGACATCCTGATTGTTACGCAGCTTGCAGCACCAGGCTCGGCCGCTGACCGACTCGTGCAGCGAGGGTAATCAGCATGTCGAGGCTGAACTTGTCCCACTTGCCCCGCACCAGATCGGAAACGCGCGATTGCGTTATACCCAAACGCTTGGCTGCTTCCTGTTGCGTCCAATCGCGATCTGCAATCAATTTGCGCAGCTTCGCCATCAGCTCGGCGCGCATCGCGAGCACCGTCGCCTCTTCGCGTGAAAAGCCAAGATCGACAAATACGTTGCCTTTGGACTTCGTGATGCGTTCTTTCATGATCCACTCTCAATCTGCTTGTAGCGCCGGCGGGCGAGTTCGATGTCCGGTTTTCCTGTCTTGCGCGTTTTCTTTTGAAACGCATGAAGCACGTATACGGCGGCGGAAAATCTGGCGACGAAAATAACGCGCCACTCGCCGGCAACATGCACCCGAATCTCGTATGCGCCCGCACCAACCTCCAGCAGCGGTTTGAAATCGGAGGGCATCAACCCCTCCTGCACCTGCCAGAGCTCAAAACCCGCGGCCTTGCGAGCCAGGAACGGAAAAGCACTCAAATCCGCTAGGCTCGAACCAATGAATTTGAGCGGCTTCACAGCGGTATTATATCAGAATATAGATAATTATCCAGGTTTTTGGATACCGCCCGACGCACTGACGATTGCAGCGCTCTGCTCTGCCCCCACCCCAACCCTCCCCCGCAAGCGGCGAGTGCAATACTAGCTCAGATCGGTAGTTATTGTTGCGCGCGCTCTCCGACAATCTTTAGCGCTTGTTGCAGTTCGATATCCTCAGACTCCGGATCTCGTCCTGATTTTTGATCAAGTGTAATGTCCGGAATCACACCGATATCCGTTATGGCGTCCCCATTAGCGCGGGTGAACTGTGCGATGGTCAGTTTCAGTGCATTGTTGTTCTTCAACGGGAACGTATTGCTGATCATTCCAACTCCGGCAGTACGGCGGCCGAGTATGACGGCACGGCGATGATCCTGTAGCGCACCGGCGACGATCTCAGCACCAGCCCCTGTCTCTTCGTTTACGAGTACTACGATAGGCACGATTTTGATTCGCGCGGGTATTGCGGCGAACGGGTTTGAGGTTTTCGGCGGAACATAGAACGAAGTTGATGCCGTTATGCGCATGGTGCTTGATCTAGTCCGGCCCTTCGTTTCGGCAAGCAGAACCCCGTCCGGCAGGAAAGCAGCGGCTGTACCGACAGATGTCGAAAGGATGCCGCCAGCGTTATCTCTAAGGTCTAAAACTATCCCCCTCAACTTGCCACCCGTTTCAGCATCAAGCTGTTGAAAGGCTGCGGCTAAAGATTCAAGTGTGCTTGGCTGAAATTGCCTGATCTTGATAAATCCGTAGACACTCGACAGCACACGAGAACTTACTGACTGTATTCGAATCGGCGCCCTGATCAGCCGCAGCTCCAACGGCCCGCCAAGTCCGGGCTTTTCGACGGTAAGAGTTATCGGGCTTCCCGCAGGACCTCGCAAACGAGCCACGAACTGCTTCGAAAGCATGCCTTTTGTCGATACCCCATCGACGGCGGTAACCAGATCGCCGTCTCTCAAGGCAGTTACGCTGGCAGGACTGCCGTCTATAGTTCGAACGACGCGCGGAACATCATCCTGAATCTTGAATTCGATTCCTAAACCCGCAATGGGGGTAGAGCCGGCTTGCAGGCTACGCGCGTCTTCGCCATCAATGTAAATGGAGCGACGGTCGATGCTGGCAACCATGCCTTCGAGGCATGCGACAATTTGCTCATCTGCAAATCGCGGTTGCTGCCGCTTGGCTGTGATGAGCAACGCGACTATATCCTTCAGATTCGCATCGCGACCTGGCGCCTGCAAATCGCTATTTTGTCGGGCCAGGCCTTCATGGCAACCAGCAACCAAAGTTCGATCTTCGACCGTCGAAATATTCTCTTTTTTTATGGTTGCAATGGCTTCGGCCAATAGTGCAAATCCCTCGTCGCCTGGCGCCAGCGGAGCCGCCGTGCTCTCCATTGAAACGCCGCCTATTCTGCCGCCCGACGCAGTAGCGGCAGCGACCATTTTCTCAAGATAAAAAATCCGCTCCTTGTCGCTGGGATGCGTATCCAGGAACGTGACTCGTCGAAGAGTTGCCGCGCTACTTATAGCATTGTGCAAACGGAGCGCGCCCCTAGGATCAAATCCCGCATACGTCATGCGGCGAAAAGCCAGAGCATCGGCTTCACGCTCATTGTCTCTGCTAAATGCTGCGTCGAATGCGATTGCGCTTATCGCCGATTCGCCGGCTATGGTAAGACCAGCGCGCCCCTTGAATCTCGTGTCATCGAGTTCGCGCGACACCGAAATCATCTCCCGCAGATATGCCCGTTGCACTCCATGATCTTTTTCGATGTGGGCAAGCTCATGGCCGATCAAATAGGCGTATGAATCGAAATCGTCACCCAACAAATCAAGCATCGAGGTTGTTATGAAAACCTTCGCTGCGCCATCCTTACTGTACGCCAAGGCGTTGGGCCCGCCGTCTACTGTATGAAGAATCAACAGCCGCGCGGTTGTTCCAGCAGCTGATTGCATGCGGGACATGACGTCGAGCAGTTTCCTGAGCCTGAACACGCTGATTGTTGCGACTGGGCGATTTTCCCCATCCAGCAGACTCGTCAACTCGCTGCGCGATTTGGCGAGTTGCTCCGCATCCCACGCAGTCGCAATCGGTGCAGCGGCAAAGCACTCCAAATTTGCGCCTAGCAACCCTGCCAGAACCGCTACAAAATTCACCCAATTGGTCCAGCGTCGCTTCACCGTAATCCTCTAGCTATGGGGACAAACCACAGTTTTACTTTAGCGTAACGCGCATCCTATTACTTCAACGGCTTGAACCGTATCCGCTTCGGCTTGGCACCTTCTTCACCCAGCCGCTTCTTCTTGTCCGCTTCGTATTCCTGGTAGTTGCCGTCGAAGAACGTCCACTTCGATTCGCCTTCGGCGGCGAGGATGTGGGTGGCGATGCGGTCGAGGAACCAGCGGTCGTGCGAGATGACGAGGATGCAGCCGGCGAACTCGAGCAGCGCGTCTTCGAGCGCGCGCAGCGTTTCGACGTCGAGGTCGTTTGACGGTTCGTCGAGCAGCAGGACGTTGCCGCCCTTGATCAGCGTCGCCGCGAGATGCAGCCGGCCACGCTCGCCGCCCGACAGTTTGCCGACGTGCTTGCTCTGGTCGGTGCCTTTGAAGTTGAAGCGCCCGAGGTAGGCGCGCGACGGCATTTCGAATTTGCCGACGTTCAGCATGTCCGATCCGCCCGAAATGAAATCGAAAACCGTCTTGTCGGCTTCGAGCTCGTCGCGCGACTGGTCGACCACTGCGAGCTTCACGCTCTTGCCGATCTCGACCGTGCCCTTGGTGGGTTTTTCCTTGCCGGCGATCATGCGGAACAAGGTGGACTTGCCGGCGCCGTTGGGGCCGATGATGCCGACGATGGCACCCGGCGGCACGGTGAACGACAGGTTGTCGATCAGCAGGCGGTCGCCGTAACCCTTGGAGACTTCCTTGAACTCGATCACGCTGTCGCCCAGACGGTCGGCGACTGGAATGAAAATCTCCGAGGTCTCGTTGCGCTTCTGGTATTCGTGCGAAGACAGTTCCTCGAACCGCGCGAGACGCGCCTTGCTCTTGGCCTGGCGGCCTTTCGCGTTCTGGCGCACCCACTCGAGCTCGCGCTTGATGGTCTTCTGGCGCGCCGATTCGGTCGCTTCTTCCTGCTTCAGGCGCTCTTCTTTCTGCTCCAGCCACGAACTGTAATTGCCTTTCCACGGAATGCCGCGGCCGCGGTCGAGCTCGAGGATCCACTCCGCCGCGTTGTCGAGGAAGTATCTATCGTGCGTCACCGCCACCACGGTGCCGGGGAATTTCAGCAGGAACTGCTCGAGCCAGTCGACACTCTCGGCGTCGAGGTGGTTGGTGGGTTCGTCCAGCAACAGCATGTCGGGCTTCGACAGCAGCAGCCGGCACAGCGCGACGCGGCGCTTCTCGCCGCCCGACAGCGGTCCGATCTTGGCGTCCCATGGCGCCAAACGCAGCGCGTCGGCGGCGATCTCAAGTTGGTGCTCGGTGTCGCCGCCAGCCGCGGCAATCACGGCCTCGTATTTCGCCTGGTCGGCGGCGAGCTTGTCAAAGTCGGCTTCCGGTTCCGCGTAGGCCGCATAGATTTCATCGAGCTTCTTTTTGGCCTCGCTGATTTCGCCCAGCCCCTCTTCGACGGTTTCGCGCACCGTCTTGTCGGGGTCGAGTTCGGGCTCCTGCGGCAAAAACCCGATACGCATATTCGGCATCGGCACGGCTTCGCCGTCGTAGTTCTTGTCTTCGCCCGCCATGATTTTCAGCAGGCTGGATTTGCCCGAGCCGTTCAGCCCCAGCACGCCGATCTTGGCGCCCGGGAAAAACGACAGCGAAATGTCCTTCAGGATTTGGCGCTTGGGCGGCACGACCTTGCCGACGCGCTGCATCGTATAAACGTATTGGGCCATGAGAATTGTGCGGAAATGGGAAAGGCGGCAATGATAGCGGAATGCGCGGCGGCACGCCCTGAAAGCGTCATCCAGCTGCCCCTTGTCGCCCGGTGCCGTTCCAGCGTAATCTGTCGCCTCACGCCATTCCAAAATCTGGTCAGGGGGAAGCTGCCATGAGTTTCGATTCGACGATGAAGTTCAGCACCACCATGAACCGCGCGGAAATCGACGCGATGCTGGCGGACTGCCGGACGTTCGCGGGCGCCGCCGATCTGCCGGGGGTGGCGAAACTGCTGACTGGCACCGAAGGCCTGGGCGCCGCCGACCTGCAAACCCGCATCACCGGCTCACTCGAGCAATTGGGCGGCAAAGACGAATACGCGCTCTTGATCGACAAGCTCGACATGCTGCTGCTCAACCTGCCGAACCTGAAGTAATTGTCCTCTTAAATATCCGTTCGCCCTGATGTATAGAAGGGCGAAGGCTGGTGCGCGCCGCGATTACGGCCGATCCAGCACCATGTCGGCGCGCTGACTGCCGGTGCCGCGAGCCGGTTTCCCGGCAGGCGCAGGACGCGCCAGACCTTGCAGGGTCGGGGGCTTACCCCATTGCGCGTAATGCGGCAGGCTGCCCGCACCGCTGTCGGGTTTTTCACCGGCGACGCGCGCAGGCGCGGGGTCGAGGCCGCAAATTGCCGGCAGCGAAACCAGCAAAACGGTGGCGAAACACAGAAATAGATAAAGCTTGCCCATGGCGGTGCGCTCCTGGTCGGGGCCGGCACGCAAGCCCGCCCGCACCAGATAACGGCACATCGCCCGAGGTCTTTAGGTGCGACGTGGCACCTACGCAAATTCAGTGCGCGGCCGCGCCATTCGGTTTCGGCTATTATCGCTGGCATGCAACGGCAATCGCGCCGGGGCGCCACGCGCTGGAATTCACCAGGGAAGGTCGGCATGTCGACGAATAAATTCGCAATTCGCATCCGGCTGCTGCCGCTGATTCTGCTCGCGGCGATCGCGTTCGCGGCGCAGGCCCAGACCAAGCCGGCCGGTTATCCGGCGCGGCCGGTCAAGATCATCGTGCCGTTTCCCGCCGGCGGCGCGACCGACATACTCACGCGCGTGGTCGGCCAGAAATTGTCCGAGCGCATCGGCCAGCAGATGCCCATCGACAACCGGCCCGGCGCGGGCGCCAACATCGGCGCCGAAGCCGCCGCGAAGTCGCCGCCCGATGGTTATACGCTGTTGATGGGTTCGATCGCGTCGCACTCGATCGCGGTCAGCTATTACAAGAACCTCAACTACGACGTGCGCCGCGACTTCGCGCCGATAGCCATGACCGGCGCGATCACCAACGTGCTGGTGGTGCATCCCGCGCTGCCGGTGCGCAGCGTCAAAGACCTGATCGCACTGGCCAAAGCGCATCCGGGCGAACTGAATTACGCATCTTCCGGCACCGGCGGGCTCATCCACCTGACCGGCGCGCTGTTTGGACAGATGGCGAAAATCAACATAGTGCACGTGCCATACAAGGGCACGGCTCTCTTTCTGCCTGATTTACTCAATGGCCAGATTGCGATGTCGCTCGACACCCTGCCGCCACATCTGCCTTTCATCAGGATCGGCAAACTGCGCGCGCTGGCAGTCACCACGGTGAAACGCTCGCCGGTGTTGCCCGACCTGCCGACAATGGCGGAAGCCGCGCTGCCGGGCTTCGAATCCGTCGCCATCTATGCGCTGCTGGCTCCCACGGGCACGCCCCGGGATATCGTCACCTACCTCAACCGCGAAACCAACGCCGTATTGCAAATGCCCGACGTCAGGGAAAAACTGGCCGCGCAGGGCATAGAAACCCTCGGCGGCACCGCGGAAGCGGTCGAACCCATCATCAGGAATGAAGTCGCGAAGTGGGCGCGCGTCATCAAGGACGGCGGCATTACGCCCGAGTAAGCAAAGGCGCGCGAGTCCGCGGCTGAACTAAACGGCCTGCTGCGAATCGAACTGATTAACGGCGAGAGGTCACCATGTTCAAAATCGAAACGCAGGAAGAAAACGGCTTGTGGCACGACGTCAGGGGCGCCAGCGGCGAGCCCATGGTCTTTGCCACCAAGGAAGACGCGCGCAAGAAACTGGAAGAACTGTTTCCCGTGATGGTCAAGATGGAGCAGTACGGCGGCGGCAAACGCACGCGCGTGATCGCGATCCTGAACGACTGACTCCAAAAGTTAGCCCTCGTCGTTCCCGCGTGTGAGAGCCTGCCCCGGCAGGTATCAGGCCGGGGCGGGAACCCAGGAATCCAAATACGTCTGGATGCCCGCCTACGCGGGCATGACGGCTTCCGGGGTTCCCCGCGTTTCTAATAAACCCACTTGCGGTCCGCCTTGATCGCGGCCGGCCCGTAAGTGCGGTCGATAAAATTGACGAAGCGGTCCCACCAACTGGGCGCCTGCTTCGGCGCTCGCACCTGCACCACGCTCGGCTGCTGCGCTGCCAATAGAGTCAGGCCTGCACGGGCGACCGTGAACGAGTCGCCCGGCTCCAGCACGATGTCGCGCGAGTCGCCTTCCATGGTCAGCCATATGCTGCCGCTCTCGCAGATGACGGTGCTGCCGCCGGCATCGCGCAACGCGAGGCCCTCAAACCGCGCCATGTGGTGCTTCATATGCTTTTTAGTCATGTTCATCGTATACTCTTTCTGCCGCTGAATACCGTCGGTTATGCCGCGATCTACAGGCGCAAGTCTGGGCCGCCGCCGGCAGCCGCACAAACGACATTCCGGCATGATTCGGATGAGTATTAAGCATGCGAAAACCCCAACGACGGCTGCCCTCGCTCGACCTCATACGCGGTTTTGAAGCGGCTGCGCGCCAATTGAGCTTCACGCGCGCCGCCGCGGAACTGCACGTGACCCAATCCGCGGTGAGCCGCCAGATCAAGGCGCTCGAAGACCATCTCGGCATCAAGCTCTTCACGCGCATGAACCGCGCGCTGAAGCTGACCGCGGAAGGCGACACGCTCTTCACCACCGCGCAGTCGGTGATGCGGCAGATCGGGGATGCGACGGCCCGCCTTGGCACAGGCGGCGACGAGCGGCTCTTGACGGTGACGACGACGGTGTCGTTTGCGTCGCTGTGGCTGGTGCCGCGGCTGGCGCGCTTTCGCAAAGTCCAGCCCGGCATCGACGTGCGGCTGGCGGCGACCAACGACGTATCCAGTCTCGAGCGCGAGCGCATCGACATCGCGATCCGTTTCTGCGAGCCG
>JAIOOZ010000399.1 GCA_021414185.1 Betaproteobacteria bacterium | reverse complement strand
CAAAGGCGGCTTGTGCCTCAGCAAAAGATACGCCGTGCTTATCCTGATTCTCGGCCTCCTTTTTGGAATCCCATTGGAACCGTGCTTTGACCATGCGAAAGCCTAGCACAAATATGGGCGAATCGCCATATCATTATATGGTGTCAGTGACGGATGCCTGGCGACCGCTAACTTGTATTAGTTGACATTTTGAAGATGCTAAACGCATATATTTGTATATGCAACGCTATGCAAATATATATATCCATCTGCGTGTATATATCTGGATGTATATAGGACTTAGTCCAGGTTCGGACCTATTCGTTTTTAGCTTTTAGTAATTTCCGCCGCGCATGAATCGTACGATGCCTGCAGCAACCTCGTCCTGCTGATCGACAAAGTCGTGCGGCTCGCGGGGTTCGCAGGCAGCGAGCGACTGCGCGCGGCCGGGAGCGATGGGGCCGCCGGTGACGGTGGCTGCCTGCTGGCGCGTGACTTTGGTTTTCGCAACGATTTCGCCGATCTGCGATCCCGGCGAGCGCGCGCAGTTGTCGGCAGCGTGGCCGATGACAAGGACCGGCACCTTGATGTCTGACAGATCGGTGGAGAACACGGTATGCGCGACCCATGCTTTGCGCGCGCCGTGGTCGCCGACCAGCATCGGCGACATCAGGATTACACCGTCGGGCGCATTTGGGCCGCCGGCCAGGCGCGCCGCAGTGTTGGCGGCGGACAGCGAGCCGCGGCTGTGGCCGACGATCCAGACCGGGCCATTGATGCGCGCGCGCAGGTCGGCGATTACCTTGCCGAGGTCTTCTGCATGCCCGGACGCGATGCGGAAGCCGCCGAGGCCTTCTTCGGTTTTCATGTCGGACGGCGCGTCGACCAGTGCCGTGACGATTCCCGCTTCATTCAGCAGCGGCCGCATGCGCACCAGCACATTGCGGCTTAAAAGACGCGGGCAGCCCTTGTCGTCGAGATTCATGTAGCCGCCGCCGCCGATCAGCATCACCAGGCCGATCTTCGCGTCTTTCGCAGGCGCGAATGCGTAGCGCGTGGTGGTGCCGGAATGAGTAGGGATGGTTACGACTTCGCCGCAACCTTCGGTCGCCTGCGCATTCGCGGCAGTCGAGACTACGAGCAGGATGGGAATAAGGAGGTAGCGCATAATAAGTGAGTATGAAGTAGTTTGAAATTCCGAGAGACGCTGGGCGAGAGACGAGAGGCGCAAGAGCCGTAAATCCTCCGTCTATCGTCTATCCCGCTTCTTCGTCTCTCGGGCTTTTAGTCTACCGCGATACGCGCATCCATGATGAGCTTGCTCCATTTCGCCATTTCGACTTTCTGGTAGGCCGCATTGCGCCGGCCGGTGCCGGATTGCCGGAGTTAGCCGCAACAGGTTGAAGGGCGCCTGACTGAGGTGCAAAATGCGCGGACGCCGTTGAATGGCATTGGTGCACGCGGCGAACCCGCAACTTTCGAGTGAGGCAATATTTAATGTCCAGGTCAGCGATCCGTCATACGCGCATTTCCGTTGGTGCTTTTGTGTCAGTCTTGCTGTTTGCCGCCGGCACGCCGGCCGGCTGGGCGCAAGCACCCAAGTCCGGCGAGCAGGTCTACAAGGAAGTCTGCACGGCCTGCCACGCCACCGGCGTTTCCAATGCGCCGAAGTTCGGCGACAAGAAGGCGTGGGCGCGCCTCATCAAGGAAGGGCAAGTCACGCTGACGATAGACGGATGGTTTGGCGTGCGCGCGATGCCGCCCAAAGGCGGCAACCCGAATCTGGCGCTCGATGAATTTGCCCGCGCGGTTGCGTTCATGGCGGGGGCCGCCGGCGCCAACTGGAAAGACCCCGACGCTGCCTTGCTCGACCGATTGAAGGCGGCGGAGCAGAAAAAGCTCGACAAAGCGAAGGCCAAAAAATGAAACCGAAGGGATCGCCTGTGAAATCTGCTTGCACGATTTTATTTGTGGCGGCCGGACTCTCGGCGCCGATTTCGGGCATGGCGACCGGATTTGCAACCTGCGAATCGGGCGCCGAATCAACCTGGCAATCGCAGGAGAAACTGACCAGGATGCTCACCGACAAAGGCTGGACGGTCCGCCGCATCAAGGTCGACGGCGGCTGCTATGAAGCTTACGTGGTCAACGAAAAAGGCGAGCGCTGGGAAGCGTACTACCACCCGCAGACACTCGCCCCGGTGGCGAGCCGGCAGCAAACGCCGCGTTGAACGGCGCGCCGCCCGTCGAGCGGACCGCGGTCAGGGTCTGGGACCCGCTGGTACGCATCGGCCACTGGTCTCTTGTCGCATGCATCGCGGCAGCGTGGTTTACCAGCGAAGGTTACGGCGTGTGGCACGATCGCATCGGTTACGCGGCGCTCGCGATTGTTTGCCTGCGCGTCGTGTGGGGCTTTGCGGGCCCGCACTACGCGCGCTTCAAAGAGTTCGTGCGCTCACCTGCGGCAACGCTCGATTACGCCCGCCGCATGGCGACGGCGAGCGAACCGCGCCACCTCGGTCACAATCCGCTGGGCGGGTGGATGATCGTCTTGCTGCTCGTCGTCATCGCTCTCGTCGGCCTGAGTGGCTGGCTATATACAACCGACCGCTACTGGGGAGTGGAATGGGTCGGCGAACTGCATGAAGCGCTTGCCGATGCCTTGCTTGTATTGATTGCGCTGCATGTGGGCGGCGTGGCTCTCGCATCGTACCGCCATCGCGAAAATCTCGTTGCGGCGATGCTGCATGGACGCAAGCGGCCGCAGGGTGCGGATGAAGGATGAATGGCGCGAGAGGCGAGAGGGGAGAGGCGAAAGGCGAAAGGCGAGAGGCGAGAGGCGAGAGGCGCGCTTCGCCGAGAGACGCCGGGCGAGAGGCGAGAGGAGAGAGGAGAGAGGCGAGAGGCGCGCTTCGCCGAGAGACGCCGGGCGAGAGACGAGAGGCGGAAGAGCCGTAAAACCTCCGTCTATCGTCTATCCCGCTTCTTCGTCTCTCCGGCCTTTTAGTCCACCGCGATGCGCGCTTCCTTGATGAGCTTGCTCCATTTCGCCATTTCGACTTTCTGGTAGGCGGCAAACTCGGCCGGGGTATTGGGCCGCGACTTGGCACCTTCGTTGACGAGCCGGGTCTGCACTTCCGGCAGGCGCATGATGCGCATGATCTCGGCGTTGAGCTTGGCCACCACGTCGGCTGGGGTAGCAGCGGGCGCGTAAATGCCGATCCAGTTGGTGACGTCGAACCCGGGCAGGGTCTCGGCCATCGCGGGAAATTCCGGCGCGGCCGGGTTGCGCTGCGCGCCGGTCACGGCCAGCGCGCGCAGCTTGCCGGCTTTGACGAGCGGCAGCACGGTCGGCATGGTCGCGAACAGCATCGAGGTCTGCCCGCCGACCAGATCGGTGATCGCCGGCACGTTGCCTTTGTACGGCACGTGCACGAGGTCGATTTTCGCGAGTGACTTGAACAACTCGCCGGCCAAGTGTGCCGCGGTGCCGTTGCCGGCGGACGCATAAGCGAGCTCGCCGGGCTTCGCGCGCGCGAGCGCGATCAGTTCCTTGACGGTCTTTGCCGGCACCGAAGGATGGGTCACGAGCAGTCCATCGGCTTCCATGACGAGCGCAACGGGCGCGAAATCCTTCACCGCGTCATACGGCATCTTGGAAAAGAGGTACGGGTTGACCGCATGCGTGCCTATGCTGCCTATGCCTATCGTATAGCCGTCGGGCGGCGCCTTCGCGATGATGTCTGCGCCGATATTGCCGCCGGCGCCGGGCCGATTGTCGACGACGATGGGCTGGTTCCACGTGTCCGTGAACTTTTGACCGAACACGCGGGAGATCACATCGGCGATGCCGCCGGGCGGGAAGGGCACGACGATGCGTATGGACTTGTTCGGATAGCCCGGCGCGTCGGCCGCAGCGGCGGGCAGTGCGGAGGTGATGATTGCGAGAGCGGCGGCGCTAATTAAGGCTTTCATGTCAGGTGCTCCTGTGTGCTTGCAAGCTGGAGAGACGAAAAAGCGGGATTGAGAATCTGGAGAGACGCCAGGCGAAAGACGATAGACGGGATTTAGGTGCCTTTACGCCTCTCGCCTCTCGTCTCTCGCCTCTCGTCTCTCGCCTCTCGTCTCTCGTCTCTCGACCGGCGTCTCTCGGCGCAGCGCGTCTCTCGGCATTCCTTTATTTCTTGCACTCCGGAATCGGCATCGAAAACGCGTCGAACTTGAAATTCAGGTTTTGCAGGTTCTTGCGCGCAGCCGGTTCCCTGGGCAGGCTGAACGGTTGTGCCCCGGCAATCGCCACCATGATCGCCGCATCGAATTCGGCGGCGCCGCTCGACTGCACGAGCGCCATCGCCTTGACATAGCCGTTGTCCTGCAATATCACTTTGAGTTCGATGCGCTGTTTCGGCTTCACGCCGCACGGCGTGGAAATATTTTTGACGATGGCGGCGCGCATCCGCGTCAGGAACTGCTGCCGGTCCGCCTCGGGGTCGGCAGCGTGGGTCAGGGTGCTGGAGAGGGCAAGCGCAAAGAGAAAACTGCGGATAAATCGGCGTGCGTTCATCGGTTCCGTCAATCGGCAATGAGTATCAATTGACGAGTATAGGGTTCAATGGCGGGAAAGCCCAGCA
>JAIOOZ010000230.1 GCA_021414185.1 Betaproteobacteria bacterium | reverse complement strand
CTCATCTCGCTGGGCGGGGCGCTTTCCGCTATAATCCAACCTTTTGAATTTGGGAGAAATTATGCCCATCTATGAGTATCGATGCTCGGCGTGCGGGTGCCAAAAGGAATTCCTGCAGAAATTGAGC
This sequence comes from Betaproteobacteria bacterium, assembly GCA_021414185.1. GTDB lineage: Bacteria > Pseudomonadota > Gammaproteobacteria > Burkholderiales > SG8-41 > PALSA-1004. The sequence goes on along the minus strand of JAIOOZ010000230.1, from coordinate 10,397 downwards.
GATGCGCCGATGAAAGATTGCCCCGAGTGCGGGAAACCGGCTTTGAGCAAAATGGTGACTGCCGCCGGCTTTCAGTTGAAGGGCAGCGGCTGGTACGCGACCGATTTCAAGCATGGCGCCAAGACGGCGGACAAGCCGGCAGCGAAAGCGGGCGACAAGCCGGCGGCAAAGTCGGACGACAAGTCCGCGGCAAAAGCCGACGCCAAACCCGCAGCTGACGCGCCGGCGAAAAAGGCCGATGCACCTGCCGCGGCGGCAAAGCCGGCCGCGACGCCGGCGGCGAACAGCTGATCACGCCGGTCCGCCGGCGCGCCTGCAACAGGTTTTCCGCAATATCGTTTGGTGTCGCGCACAACCGCGCGCGCCGTTTATCAAAGTGTCCATGCGAGGATGCAGTTGAAAAAGTATTTCATTACGGGGCTGCTGATCTGGGTTCCGCTCGGTATTACGCTATGGGTCCTGCACCTTCTGGTCAGCGCCATGGACCAGATTTTGGTGCTGTTGCCGGAGCAGTTCCAGACCGAGCAGTGGCTGGGCATGCATGTGCCGGGCATGGGCGTGGTGCTCACGTTCGCAGTCGTCATTGGCACCGGGCTGGTGGCGGCCAATATGCTCGGCCAGCGTCTGCTCCAGTTCTGGGAAAAAATTCTCGGCCGCATCCCGGTTTTCAAATCGATCTATAACAGCGTCAAGCAGGTGTCCGACACGCTGTTCTCGTCGAGCGGGCATGCCTTCCGCAAGGCGCTGCTCGTGCAGTACCCGCGCGACGGTTCGTGGACGATCGCGTTCCTGACCGGCCAGCCCGGCGGCGACGTCGTCAACCACCTGCAGGGCGAGTACTGGAGCGTTTACGTGCCGACCACGCCGAATCCGACTTCGGGTTTTTTTCTGATGATGCCGAAATCCGACGTGATCGTGCTCGATATGAGCGTGGACGAGGCGTTGAAGTACATCATCTCGATGGGCGTGGTCTCGCCCGACACCAACGGCCGCCGCAACGGCAAGGTGCTCGCGCGGCCCGAAGTTGTGCAGCAGCCCGAGGCCGCGCGGCAGCAAGCCGTCAATCAATAAGCGGCGCCGTCGTTCATGCGCGGCGCCCGTCCCACTCAATTTTTCTGAATCGGTTTCCATCATGCGTAGCGAATACTGCGGGCTGATCAGCCGCAAGCACCTCACCCAGACCATCACCGTTTACGGCTGGGTCCACCGCCGGCGCGACCACGGTGGCGTCATCTTCATCGACCTGCGCGACCGCGAAGGCCTGCTGCAGATCGTGTGCGATCCCGACAATCCGGCGACGCTGCAGACGGCGGAAAAGTTGCGCAACGAATTCGTCGTCCGCGTCACCGGCAAGGTGCGCGAGCGGCCGCCCGGCACCGTCAACGCCAACCTCATCAGCGGCGAAGTCGAAGTGCTGGCCGCCGAAATCGAAATATTGAATCCGTCGCTGACGCCGCCGTTCATGATGGACGACGACGGCCTGTCGGAGAACGTGCGGCTTGAGTACCGCTTTCTCGACCTGCGCCGGCTGCAGATGCAGAAGAACCTCAAGCTGCGCTACAAGGTTGCGATGGCGGTGCGCGTATTTCTCGACAAGCACGGGTTTATCGACATCGAAACGCCTATGCTCACGCGTTCGACGCCGGAGGGCGCGCGCGATTACCTGGTGCCGAGCCGCGTGCACGCCGGCAAGTTTTTCGCATTGCCGCAATCGCCGCAGCTCTTCAAGCAGTTGCTGATGATCTCGGGCTTCGACCGCTATTACCAGATCGTCAAATGCTTCCGCGACGAAGACCTGCGCGCCGACCGCCAGCCTGAATTCACCCAGATCGACGTCGAGACTTCGTTCATGACGCAGAACGAGATCATGGTGCTGATGGAAGAACTGATCCTCACCATGTTCAAGGATGTTCTCGGTGTCGATTTGCCGAGCCCGTTTCCGCGCATGGCGTACGACGACGCCATCCTTTTATACGGTTCGGACAAGCCGGACCTGCGCGTGCCATTGAAACTGACGGAACTCACGGACGCGATGAAGAGCGTCGCGTTCAAGGTGTTTTCAGCGCCGGCCAATGCAGCGGGCGGGCGCGTGGCCGGCCTGCTGGTGCCGCAAGGCGGCGCCCTCACGCGCGGCGAAATCGATTCGTATACGGAATTCGTCGGTGTTTACGGCGCAAAAGGTCTCGCCTATATCAAGTTCAACGAAATCGCCAAGGGCCGCGACGGCATGCAATCGCCGATCGTGAAAAACCTGGACGATGCCGCGCTGCAGACCATCGTCGAGCGCACCGGCGCCAAAGACGGCGACCTGGTGTTCTTCGGCGCGGGCACGGCGAAAGTGGTCAGCGATGCGTTAGGCGCGCTGCGCGTGAAAATCGGCCACGAAAAAGGCTACGCCAAGGCCGGCTGGCAACCGCTGTGGGTGGTGGATTTCCCGATGTTCGAGTGGGACGAGGAGGGCAAGCGCTGGAACGCCATGCATCATCCGTTTACCTCGCCCGCCGACGGCCACGAAGAATTTCTCGATTCCGACCCCGGCCGCGCGCGCGCCAAGGCGCACGACATGGTGTTGAACGGCTGGGAACTCGGCGGCGGCTCGGTGCGTATCCATCGCCAGGATGTGCAGTCGAAAGTGTTTCGCGCGCTCAACATCAATGCCGAAGAAGCCGAAGCCAAATTCGGCTTCCTGCTGCAGGCTTTGCAGTACGGCGCGCCGCCGCACGGCGGCATTGCGTTCGGTCTCGACCGCCTGGTGACTATGATGGCCGGCGCCGAATCCATCCGCGACGTGATTGCGTTTCCGAAGACGCAGCGCGCACAGTGCCTGCTCACGCAGGCGCCCAACACGGTGGATGAAATGCAGTTGCGCGAATTGCATATCAGGTTGCGCCAGCAGAATCCGTGAGGCGCGAAGCGTGAGGGGTGAGGGGTGGCGCCGCTTTGCGGCGCTGTCCGCGGGCGCTGCAATTGTCTTTGCCGCTGTCGCATTCGTGTTCGCGAGCGGCGAGTCGGCCGCGCGCAACGAGGCATTTCATGAAAGCCCCGAGATTGCCTACGCTGCATTGCCGCGCGAGGCGCAACAAACCCTGCAGACCATCAAGCGCGGCGGACCGTTTGCCTTCGAGCGTGACGGCGTGGTGTTCGGCAATTACGAGCGCCGGCTGCCGCAGCGCAATCGCGGCTATTACCGCGAATACACGGTGCCTACGCCGGGAGTGAAACACCGCGGGGCGCGGCGCATCGTGGCCGGCGCGGGCGCGGAGTATTATTACAGCGACGACCACTACCGCAGTTTCAAACGCATACGCGAATGAAAGACATCCCCCGCTTTCTGCTCGACGCCGCGCACTCGGGTGTGTACGCGGCGCCAGCCTCGACCGACGTTCTGCGGCCGGGCGCGCGCGCGAGCGGGCTCGCGTGGTTCGATCTGGATCTCGCGGGAGTCGCCGGCAAGGCCGGATTGCTCGCGCGCTGCCAGATGGTATTCAGCCTGCCGCCTTCATTCGGACACAATTGGGACGCGCTTGCCGATTACCTCGAGGATCTGTCGTGGCGGCCGGCCCGCGGCTACGTGGTGCTGTTGACCAACGGCCAGGAAATCGCGCGCGATGCGCCCAAAGAACTGGCGGCAGCGCTTGAAATTTTTGCCGCCGCCGCCACCTACTGGCTGGTGAAAGACAAATTGTTCATGGTGCTGGTCGACGCCGGGACGCGCGGCGGCCACGCGCTGAAGACCCTGCCCGCGTAATCGTGGCGCAATACAAGATCCCGGTTTCAGTGCTGGTGGTGATACACACGCCGGACCTGCAGGTGCTGCTGCTTGAGCGCGCGGACCGTCCGGGGTTCTGGCAATCGGTGACCGGCAGCCAGGACGAGGGCGAAACGTTGCCGCAAACCGCGCAGCGCGAAGTCGGCGAAGAGACCGGCCTCGACACGGGGCGTTTTGAACTCGCCGATTGGCGCAAGCAGAACGAATATGAAATTTACCAGCGCTGGCGCGGGCGTTACGCGCCCGGTGTCACGCACAACACCGAGCATGTGTTCAGCCTGCAGGTGCCCGCGATATTGCCGGTCACGCTGGCGGAGCGCGAACATCTGCAGCATCTGTGGCTGCCGTGGCGCGATGCCGCCGACAAAGTGTTTTCATGGAGCAACGCCGACGCCATACGGGAATTGCCGCGTCGTCTGTTGGACAGCGCACAATAACCCTGCGTTGGCGGTGAACGAACGCAATAACCCTGCGTTGGAAGCGGGCATAAAGATCGATTGAATCTTGCGCTGGATTTTTTGTCATACTATGGTAATGTTCTAAGCCTTTTACGCTTTACCGGGGACAATTGTCATGCCCAGTGCCGCAATTGCATTTGACCGCTTCAGGCCGCTGCAGGACGACGCCTGCGACAGCCGCATCGTTGCCGCCAAGGCAGCGCTCGGCAAGCGCGCGGTCATACTCGGCCATCATTACCAGCGCGCCGATGTCTACAAGCACGCCGACCTGACGGGCGATTCGCTGCAGTTGTCGCGGCTGGCCGGGCAGACCGATGCCGACTACATCGTGTTCTGCGGCGTGCATTTCATGGCGGAAGTCGCCGATATTCTTTCCAAGCCCACGCAGGCCGCGATCCTGCCCGACATGGCCGCCGGCTGCTCGATGGCTGACATGGCCAATCTCGCGAAGGTCGAACGGGCGTGGCGCGAACTCTCCGAAGTGCTGGAGCCGGACGAAAAAATAACGCCCGTCACCTATATCAATTCGGCCGCCGACCTGAAGGCGTTCTGCGGCGAGCACGGCGGCATCGTGTGCACTTCGACCAACGCCAAGCAGGTGCTCGAATGGTCGTTCGCGCGGCGCGAGAAAGTGCTATTTTTCCCGGATCAGCATCTGGGGCGCTGGAGCGGCTACATGATCGGCATCCCGCCCGACGAGATGATGGTGTGGGATTTCGACGAACCGCTCGGCGGGTTGACGCCGGAGCAGATCCGCAAAGCCAAGGTCCTGCTGTGGAAAGGGCATTGCTCGGTGCACCAGATGTTCCAGGTGCAGAACGTGCTGAATTTCCGCAGCCGGTATCCCGAAGGCATGGTGATCTCGCACCCCGAATGCAATTTTGAGGTGTGCAAGCTGTCGGACTACGTCGGCTCGACCGATTTCATCATCAAGACCATCACCGAGTCCAAACCCAACACGCGCTGGCTGGTGGGCACGGAGTTGAACCTGGTCAACCGCCTCGCGGAGCAGGTGAAGCCGCAGGGCAAAGTCGTCCAGTTCATGGCGCCGACCATCTGCGTGTGCTCGACCATGGCGCGCATCGATCCGCAGCACCTCGCATGGACGCTCGAAAACCTGGTTGAGGGCAACATCGTGAACCAGATCAAGGTGCCGGAGCGCGAAGCCGAGTTCGCGCGCATCGCCCTGAAGCGCATGCTCGAAGTGGTGTAGAGGCACCAGGCAGGCAGCCGCGCATCCAGTCTGCGGAGCATCGATGGGCTGTCGGGCGCAATCGCGCAATTCTTCCCAATCACCACCGCGCCCGCCCACCATGACCGATACGCTGCATATCGCGACTTACAATATCCACAAAGGGCTGTCGTTCTTCAAGCGCCGGCTGGTCATCCATGACGTGCGCCACCACCTGCGCCTGCTGAATGCCGATCTGATGTTTTTGCAGGAGGTGCAGGGCGGCCATGAGCACCATGCGCGGCGGTTCGTGGACTGGCCGGTGCAGTCGCAGTACGAATTCATCGCCGACTCCGTGTGGACCGATTTCGCGTATGGCCGCAACGCGGTCTACGATGGCGGACATCATGGCAATGCGATCCTGAGTCGCTATCCCATCGTGCGCTGGGACAACGAGGATATCTCGGAACACCGTTTTGAAAGCCGCGGCCTGCTGCATTGCGAGATGCAGGTGCCGGGCTGGGAAGCCACATTGCATTGCGTGTGCGTCCATCTCGCCCTGACCGCCCGTCACCGCAGCCGCCAGATGCGCGTAGTGCGCCAGCGCATCGAACGCCTCGTGCCGGAGAACTCGCCCCTGATAGTCGCCGGCGATTTCAATGACTGGGCGCGCCACGCCCACGAGGAATTGGCGCGCCCGCTCGGCATGCGCGAAGCGTTCGAGCATACCTACGGGCGGCCCGCGCGCAGTTTCCCGGCGGCGCTGCCGGTGTTTCAGCTCGATCGCATTTACGTGCGCGGCTTTAACGTCAAGCAGGCGCGCGTGCACCATGGGCATCCGTGGACGCGGATTTCGGACCATGCGGCATTGAGCGCGACTATCGTCAGGATATGAGCGTTTTCATTCCTGGCAACTGCATCGATCTGCTGTGCGCCGGCGTCGAGTATTTCCCGGCGCTGGAAGCCGCGTGCGACGGGGCGACGCGCGAGATTTATCTCGAGACCTATATTTTCGAGAACGACGGGACGGGGCGGCGCATTGCCGCGACGCTGTCGCGTGCGGCGCGGCGCGGCGTCACCGTGCACGTGATGATCGACGGCTTCGGCTCCAAGGACCTCGGCGATGATTTTCTGGACGCAATGCGGCAGGACGGGGTGCGCGTGCTCAAGTACCGCCCGCAGATTTCGCCCTGGACACTGCGCCGCGAGCGGTTGCGCCGTCTGCATCGCAAGATTGCGGTGATCGACGCCAGGGTGGCCTTCGTTGGCGGGATCAATATCATCGACGACATGCATACGCCGCATCAGGTGCCGCCGCGTTTCGATTACGCGGTGCGCGTCGAAGGCCCGCTGCTCGCCGAGATTCACCCGCTGGTGGTGCGCCTGTGGAAGCGTGTCATGTGGATGCAGTTGCGTCGCCGCGGGCAGACGAACCCGCTGGAGGTGCAGGCCGCGCCGTGCGGCCCGCGCCGCGGCGCGCTGTTTGTGCGCGACAACCTGCAGCATCGCACGGATATCGAAAAAGCGTATCTTGATGCGATCGGGCGCGCGACCACGGAGGTGGTGATCGCCAACGCCTATTTTTTTCCGGGCATGGGTTTTCGCCGCGCGCTGGCCGACGCATCGGCGCGCGGCGTGCGCGTCGTGCTGCTGTTGCAGGGACGGGTCGAGTACGTCCTGCTGCACTACGCGACACGCGCGCTTTACCGTTTTTTTCTCGACGCCGGTGTCGAGATTTACGAATACCACCGCAGCTTCCTGCACGCCAAAGTCGCGGTGATCGACGAGCGATGGGCGACCGTTGGTTCGTCGAACATCGACCCGATGAGCCTGCTGCTGGCGCGCGAGGCCAATGTCATGATCGAAGATGCCGGTTTTGCGCGCGAACTGCGGGCGAGCCTCACCGAAGCAATGGAACTGGGTGCGCAACGCGTGCAGGCCGCCAGCTGGCATCGCCAGTCGCTGGCGGCGCGCATCATGACCTGGATATGCTACGAGATGGTGCGCTTTCTGACCGGCTGGTCGTCCTACGGGCGCGCGCGGGAATTCAGGTAACAAAAAAAAGGCGGGCCGTCGCGGCCCGCCTTTTTGGTGTTGTCCGGGATCAGTACCGGTAGTTGTAGCCGCCGGTGTTCGCAGCGGCGGCGGAGGAGCCCTCCGCGTCGCGCTGCAAGCCGCGGTCGGAATAGCGCTCAGTGCCGCGCTCGACGTCGCGCTGCGTACCGCGCTCGGCACGGGCAGAATAGCGCTCGGTGCCGCGATCGGCATTGCGCTCGGGCGCGCGGCCGGCGTCCGCGGCGCTCTCGTCGAGGACCACGCCGACACCGACTTTGATCGTGCTGCCCGGATCGTAGGGCAGCGCGACATTGACGTCGCGGCCGTTGTAACGGTAAACGACGTTGTAGCCATTGACCACTTCACGCGAGGATTCGACGGTGCGGCATTGTTGCGACGGCTGCGCGCCAACGCGGTTGCCCACCATATTGCCGGCAACGGCACCGCCGGCAGCGCCGACTATGGTTGCCGCGGTCTGACCGCTGCCGCGGCCGACCTGGTGGCCGAGCAGGCCGCCGAGGACGCCGCCGATGATAGGCGCAATGATGCTGGTGTTCTTCTGCGGGGCGGGCGCGGCCTCGCATTCCTGGCGTGGTTCGGACACGCGCTCGATGATGGGCGTCGACGAAACGACCTGCGCGGTATCGAAGAAATCGCTGGCCGCATATGCGCTTGCGCCCGTGAGCGCGAGGATGGCGGCGGTTATGGTTTTAAGTTTCATGACAGGCTCCTTGATGTATGAACCCATTAAAACGCCGCACGCGCCATGCCGTGGAATGGTTTTACAAACTATTACAAACGCACGGGCCGTCAGTACCGCGGTATTTTGCCCTGGCGCGCCGGATTGGTGCGGCAGTGAACACGGGTCTCCCAGGATGGTGCGCCATCGGAGTGCGGGCAATCCGGGAAAAATTCTAAACGATTGATTTTATGCGTCTAAAAATCTGGCATCCGAATTGCTATATAGATTATCGAAGGCGTGGGGCGGCAACAGGCTCCATGTTTTCATCCTCCTCCTTTGGTAATTTTGGGCGCTCTAACCAGCGCCCATTTTTTTGCCCGGCGCCGTCCCGTGCTATGTTCTCGGCGCCATGTCTTTTTTCTCGCGCGCCGCCAACTGGTTTGCACGTCTCGGCCTGCCGCTGTTGGCTACGGTCCTGCGCAACTGCGCCGGTGCGCGGCCGGCGGGCGATCCTGCTGCATTCCACCGGCTGATCGATCAGGCGCTGGCGGCAGGCGACGGCGCGCAGGCCGAGCGATTGTGTACCGAACGCCTGGCCGCGCTGGGCGAAGACCGCGCCGCGCGGCTGCGTCTCGGCCACCTGCTGCTGGGCGACGGGCGGATAGCTCCGGCACTTACGCAGTTTCAGGCGCTGGACGCGATCGACGGGCGGCGCGACGTGGTGACCGAAGCATTGACCAAACGGCATCTCGACCTCGCGCGCACCCAGCGCGGTGAACCGTTTTATCTGTGGTTGTCGGGCGTGCGGGTGGAGACCGCGTACTGGACGATAGTGCGCGACGGTTGCGTCTATAACGACGACGTGCACGCCAAGAACCTCTACACCAGCCCGTTCGTGCAGGGCCGCGTGAGCGCCGACGGGGCGACGGTTATCGCTTCGCTGCCGCGGCCGTACCGCGAAATCGACGAGGAATGCATATTGGTGGGGGGCGACGACAATTACAGTCACTGGCTGTTCCGCAACATGCTCAAGCTGTCGACGCTCGATCGAGCGGGCCTTTTGCACGCTTACCCGTGGCTGGTGAACAGCGATCTCAAGAACTACCAGAGCGAGTACATACGCCTGCTCGGACAGGCGCCAGAGCGCCTCATCAAGGTCGAGCGCCAGGCCGTGATCGCATGCCGGCGCGTGCTGGTGCCGGCGCTGCATATCAGCAGCCAGGCGGTGACGCAGGGCGTGCAATGGATACGCGAGCGATTTGCGCACCTGCTCACCGCGCCCGCGCAGGCGGCGCGGCGGCTTTTTATTTCGCGGCGCGACGGCACGCGGCGCAGCGTGCTCAACGAGAACGAGCTTTTCGCGGCGCTGGCGCCGCTCGGTTTCGAAAGCATAGTGCCGGGCGAGATGAGCGTGGCGGAGCAGATTGCGACTTTCTCCTCCGCGCGCAGCATCGTCGGTGCTCACGGCGCGGCGCTGACCAATATGATATTTGCGCCGCCGGGCGCGACCATCGTCGAATTGACGAGCGGCGCGACCGAGCACATGAACCTGTTTCGCAAGCTGGCGCGCAGCACGCAGCAACGCGTCGTTACCATCGTCTCGGAAGACTACCCGGTGCCGGCCGCCGAGGTGAACTATCACACCGACTATCGCGTCGACATTGACGCGGCGCGGACGGCGGTCGCCGGGACACTATAAAATCCCGGCGCGCGCCGCGTGCCCTGCACGTTGCAGGCGCGGAATCCCGATAGATCCGTTCGTACCCAGGTCACGCCATGGCAACGTATCACCAATCCACCACCGTTGCGCCCCCCGACGCGGCGCCCGTGCCCCGCGCCGGCTGGCGCACGGTGAGGCTGTTGCTGCCGTATTTGTGGGAGTTCAAGGGCCGTGTGGCAGTCGCGCTGGTGTTCCTGGTGGCGGCCAAGCTCGCCAACGTCAGCGTGCCGCTGATTTTGAAGCAGGTTGTCGATGCACTCGACCCGACGCAGGCCGTGCTGGTGCTGCCGTTCATGCTGCTGCTCGCGTACGGGCTTCTGCGACTCTCGACGACGCTGTTCGCGGAACTGCGCGACATCGTGTTCATCCGGGTGACGCAGCGCGCGGTGCGCCGCATCGCGTTGACCGTGTTCCGCCATTTGCACGCCCTCTCGCTGCGCTTTCACCTCGACCGCCAGACCGGCGGCGTGTCGCGCGACATCGAGCGCGGCACCCGCGGCATCGGCACGCTCATGAGTTACATGCTGTTCTCCATCGTTCCG
>JAIOOZ010000398.1 GCA_021414185.1 Betaproteobacteria bacterium | reverse complement strand
CGGCGGGCATATGGGAGTGCTCGGGCCGGAAGAGGTCTGCATCACTGCCAGCACGCGCAATTTCAAGGGGCGCATGGGCGACCCAAGTTCGAAGGTCTACATGGCGTCGCCGGCCACCGTCGCTGCTTCTGCGATCAAGGGCGCGATCACCCATCCCGGCGAGTTCTTGAATTGAACCGCCAAGGCGCCAAGAACGCCAAGAAATACAAATGAATGACAAGATGCAAAAATAAAAAAATTGCCGAATTGCATGCGCTGCCTTTGTTTTTTTAAGATCAATTTTCTCTGATTCTTTCTTGGCGACCTTGGCGTCTTGGCGGTTCGCATATATTGAGGATTGAATGAAGTTCAAAGCGAAAGTCTGGAAGTGCGGCGACAACATCAACACGGATTTGATTTTGCCGAACCGCGCGTTTTACCTGACGCCCGAAGAGCAGGTGAAGTTCGTCTTTTCGGCGAACCGCCCGGGCTGGAGCGATCTCGTGCAGCCGGGCGACATCCTGATCGGCGGGCGCAATTTTGGCATGGGTTCGAGCCGGCCGGCGGCGCGTTCGTTGCGCAACCTTAAATTGGGATGCCTGGTCGCGGAATCGATCAACGGGCTCTTTTTCCGCAACAGCGTCAACTTCGGCTTTCCGGCGCTCGAGTGTCCCGGCATAGACGCGGCGTTCGAAGAGGGAGATATTGTACACTCAAAGCCGCGGCTTTGCCGGATGCGTTGAAGAAACTGATGCAGGCGGGCGGGTTGTTTCAGTTGCTGGAGTCGGAAGGTTATGTTGCGCCGAAGGGCGCTGCCTAGCAGGTTAACCGGGGAGAGAATCTATGGTTGCAATACAGAATATGTCGCGTGCGTCGATGGCACTGCTGCTCGCGTTGTCCATGGCGCTTGCCGGTTGCGCCGGCGGCGGAGTCGCTTCCGGCCCGAGCCTGCAAGACCAGATCGATGCGCTGATGACGGAAGGCCAGCAGCTCTACGCCGGCAAGAATTACGATGGGGCCATCGCCAAATTCGGCGAGGTCGTCGCCAGGGACGGTAAATACTGGCAGGCCTATGTCGGCATCGCGCGTTCTTACATAGCGAAAGGCAACTGGGCTGACGCCATAGCCAACGGCAAGAAAGCGTACGAGCTATCTCCCAAGGGGCAGGACGTAATTCCCGTACTGGGCCAGGCTTTGTATGGCGGCGGAGCCGACGCGCTGAAAAACGGCCGGCTGCAGGAGTCCGTCAGCCGCTTTACCGAATATCTCAAGCTCGAGCCCGGCAACACCAGCGCGTGGCTCAACGTCGGCAAAGCCTTTCTGGGGCAGTCGCAATTCCGCGAGGCGCTCAATGCTTTCACGCAGGGACTTGCCAATGGCGGCGGGGCGGACCGCGCGGAGCTGATCCGCGGGCTGCTCGATGGCGGCATGCAGGCGTTTTCGCGCAAGGATTTTCGCGGCGCCATCGATTCGCTGCGCGAATACCTGAAATTCGATTCCAAGAACTTGTCCGCGTATCTGAATCTCGCCAAGGCTTACTGGGAATCCGGTGATCGCAGTGCGGCGGTCGATGCATTTCGCAAGGTGCTTGAGATCGATCCGCGCCAGACCGAGGCCCTGCGCTTTCTGCTGCGTTGAACTGAGCGGCCCCGCGTCAGGAACGCGGCGCGGTCAATCGGGCCGGCGTTAAGCCAGCCAGCGCGAACCGGCTTTTTCCGCCAGCGCGAATGCCTGCGTGCCGGCGCCGACCATGCCCGAATAGCGCGAGAAGAAAAGATAGCCGTCGAACGGCGCGGTTATCTCCTCGATGACTTCGTACGAGTAGAGGTCGATCACTTCGCCCAGGCGCGTGCCGGCCTTGATGAGCTTGCCCAGGTCCTGCGGCTCTTCATAATGTGAATTGAGATAGCCGCTGAAACGCGGCCGCAATTCGCGGCGCGCTTTGGTGTTGAAGTCGATCTGCCGCGGCGGCTTCGCGTTGCCTTTGAGCATGCCCATGTGCTTCAGCATGCCGGTCAGACCCTTGACCATCATCGCCGTGTAGTACTGCGAGGTTGCAGGGCCGAGGTAGCAGCCGCCGACTTCCGGGTTGACGGCGACGACGCCGATCGAATTCAGGTAATGCGCAGCCGAGCCGGCGAACTCGTTTTCGTGCACGAAGGGTGCGCCGAAGGCGCGCGCCAGCGCGATGTTGCGCGCTTTCAGTTCGGCAGGCGCCTTGCTGTTGTGGTCCACGCGCGCCTGCAGCCGCCCGCCGCTGCCGCCGGAATGGAAATCGATCAGCGCATCCACATGATGCAGCACGTTTTCCGTGATCACTGCCGCGATCATCTGCGTCGTATTGCCGCGCGCATTGCCGGGATAAACCTCGTGCAGGTCGGTGCGGCCATGCTGCTCGGGCGTGAGCCGGCCGAAGCCCGCGGTCGCCATTGGGTTGGCGACCGAGACCAGCACTATCCGGCCGCTTAGCTTCGCGGTGTCCAGCCCGTTGACGAACTCGCGTATGGCCATGGTCGCTAGAAATTCATCGCCGTGCGTGTTGGTGATGATGCCGAACGTCGGGCCTTTTTTGCGGCCAGTGATGACGTGCAGCGGCACGTTCAACTCCGCGCCGTTCAACATTGTCGTCACCGGAAGGCGGGTAAAGGAACCGCCTTCTTTCTGCCGGGCCCACGACGGGGATTTTGCAACGCTCATCGAATTTTCCTGAAAACGGTTTTATACATGATTTCGGGCATTCTTACCGGCGACTATCCTCGCCTGCAGACCAAAGAGGGAACGGCAAATATTTCACGAATGCCGGTTACTTGACCATCTCCAGCTCAAGCAGAATGCGTTTGAGCTGCTCGTTGTTGTCGGCCATCTCGCGCACCGTGTCGCGCGCGCCCTTGTAAGTGACTTCCCACAGATTCTTCTCGACGTCCTGACGCCACTCGTCGGTGCGCGTCAGCTTGCCGAATACGTCTTCCCAGTACGCGGTCTGCACCGCGCTCAAGCCGCGCGGTCCCATGACGCCGCGCCAGCTCGCGTATTCGGAATTGATGCCTTGCTCTTTCCATGTCGGCACATCGGCGAAGCCCGTCAGCCGGCGCGGCGAAGACACCGCGATGGCGCGCAGCTTGCCGGATTGCGCCTGCGACACGAAGCTGTTGACCGTCGAGACGGCGACATCGACGTGGCCGCCCAGCATGGCGGTCAGCGATTCGGCATTGGCGTTGAAGACCACTACACGCAGTTTTTTGATGTCGACGCCCGCCGCTTTGAGCGCAAGACTGGTTGCGATGTGCAGCGCGCCGCCGCGGCTGGTGGCGACCGCGATGCTGTAACGGGTCGGGTCCTTGCGCAG
>JAIOOZ010000397.1 GCA_021414185.1 Betaproteobacteria bacterium | reverse complement strand
CGGCCCGAAGCCCGCATCGTTGACCACGCCGACGATGGTTTCGACGCCGCCCGCCACCATCTCGGAAACCAATACCCCCGCGAGCTGCGCAGCCGGTGCAGCACGGCGCGCGTTGGCGGTGACCTCGGCAACCGCCTCCTTAAGCTCCTGCGCATTCGCGACGTTCAGGCGCACGCCGCCGATATCGGACTTGTGCGCGATGTCGCGCGACACGATCTTGACGGCCAGCGGAAATTTCATGGTGCTGTCGACGACGTCGCTGCCGATTGGCAACATCACATCACGGGTAACAGGAATGCCGGCCGCAGCCAGCACTGCTTTGCTTTCGTGTTCGTCCAATGTTGCCGCGCCGGCGGGCAGCGCCGGCAGAACAATGGCCGGTGATTGCGCGGTCGCCGCGGGCTTCGCCGTGCGCGCAAGCGCCTCGGCGTAATCCGCGAGCATCGCCATCGCGCGCGCGACGCGCGCAGGCGACGGCAGCACCGGCACCCCGATCTCGCGCAGCTTGGCGAAACCTTCGGGCGCGATTTCTGCCGTCATCGCCGAAAACGCCAGTACCGGCTTGTTGAATTTCGGCATTGCCTGCTCCAGCAGATCGCCGGCAAGCTGCAATTGGGCGCGCCCGGCCGAGGCAAACATGAAAGTCAGTTGGTCGATGCCGGGGTCGGCCAGCACGGCGCTGTAGGCGCGCAAAAAACTGTCCGCGGTTTCCGGACGCGGATAGCCGGCGGTGTAATCGATGGGATTTTTCAGCGAGCCCATGGTCGGCAGCGATTTTTCGAGCAGCGCGGTCGTTTCCGCGGTTAGCGGCGGCAGCGCGAGGCCGACGGCATCGGCGGCGTCGCCGAACACCGCAGCGGAACCGCCGGAACCGCCCATCAATGCAACGTTGCGCCCCTTGGGCAGCCTGCCGGCGAGCAATGCGAGCGCGAAATCGGCGGCTTCATGGATATCGGTGACTTCGATGATGCCGCTCTGGCGGAACGCCGCGCGATAGATGTCGTACTGCCCGGTGAGATTCGCGGTGTGCGAGGCGGCGGCGCGTTTGCCCTGTTCGGTGTTGCCCGCTTTCAATATCAATATCGGCTTGCGCACCGCGAGCGCGCGGCGCCCGATTTCCATCAGCCCGCGGCCGTCGGTTACGCCCTCGAGATAGGCGAGTATCACTTTGGTGTGCGGATCATCGACGAATGCATCCATCAATTCGGGCGCCGTGATGTCCGACTCGTTGCCGCTGGCGACTATGTAGCGAAAGCCGACGCCCGCCAGCGAGCACTGCAGGACCAGGCCGTTGCCGAAGCCGCCGCTCTGGATCACCGCCGATACGCCGCCCGGCGTGTGCGCGGGGTCGCGTGCGATGCTGCCGAATGCCGCGAAGACGTGCGCATGCACGTTGACCAGCCCGAGGCAATTGGGCCCGATGACGCGCACATTGCTTTCTTTCGCGGCAGCGAGCATTTCGGCCTCTATCCTCGCGCCCTCTTCGCCGGTTTCGCGAAAGCCGCCGCCGAGTATCACCGCGAACCCGATGCCCTTCGCCCCGCATTCACGCAACAAGGCGGGCGTCTGCGCCGCCGGCAGCGCAATGACAACGAGGTCGCAGGCGCCGTCGATGGCGGAAATCGACGGATAGCATTTATGCCCCGCCAGTTCCGGGTAGCGCGGGTTGATCGGATAAATGCCGCCCTGGTAGCCGTACTGGTTCAGCGCGCGCACCGTCTGGCCGCCCGGACGCGTGGGGTCGCCGCTGGCGCCCGCGATGGCGATGCCGCGCGGATTGAAAAGTTTTTCCAGGCTCATGCGGATGGCTTCCGCCGCAGCAGAATAATTTTGTCGTTGCAGAACACTTCGGCACCATGCTGGTTGTAAACGTGGTCGCGGAACACCACCACGCCGCGATCAGGCTTCGAGCTCGGCCTTTTCTCGATGACTTCCACCTCGGTGCGCAGGGTGTCGCCGGGGTATACGGGTGCCAGAAACTTCGCGCGCTCGAGTCCAACCAATGCAATCAGGCTTTCGCTGAACAGGTCCCCCGTCATCGCGCTCGAAAACGACATGATGAGATGGCTCGGGCAAAGGCGGCCTGCAAGGCCGAGACTTTTGGCGTAGGCGTCGTCGAGAAAAAGCGGCACGTCGTAGGCAGTCAGCCGGCAGAACGCCAACTGGTCTTCGTCGCTGATCCTGCGCGTGCGCGTCGGGTAACGCACGCCGACTTCGAATTCGTCGAAATAGCGGTTCATGTCGGGGTCTTTGTATCGGCACTGAGTGCGCGTATGAAGAGATCGGCGTACTGCCGCGCGATGGTGGCGGCATCGAGTTCGCCGCCCGGCTTGTACCACTTGGGTATCCAGTTAATGGCGCCCAGCATCGCGAAACCCGCGGTCCGCACGTTGGCGGTCGCGAACTCGCCTGCGGCGACGCCCTGCTTGATCAGCGCGCGCACACCGGCTTCGAACTCGTCGCGCAGTTTCACGTAATTGCGGCGCTGCGCCGGGTTCATGCCGTCGATGTCGGCGAGCAGGACCGCGCCGTAATCGCCCTCGGTCATCGCCATGATGTGCTCTATCAGCAGCGCATGCAGGCGCGCGGTTGCGGTGCCGCCGGACTTTTTCACGCGCGCGAGCGCGGCGAGGCTGGCCTGCGCGCATTTCACGTGGCAATGGTAGATCAGGTCTTCCTTGTTCTTGAAGTAGTAATAGAGATTGCCCTTCACCAGCCCCAGGTGGTCGGCGACGTCTTTCATGCGCAATGCCTGCGTGCGGCGGCGCTTGCGCAGCACGCTGTTGAGCCCGCGCATGATCACGTCGCGCCGCTCGCTCGCGTTGCCGCGGACTTTCCACTGCGGCGCCGGCTTCGCGCTGCTCATTGCGCCTTCCCGCTGCCCAGCACGGCAACAGCGGTGATTTCGATCAGCGCCTCCTTGCGCAACAAACCCGCGACCAGCACGCCGGTGGACGTCGGCCGGTTATACCGCATGAATTCGCGGCGCACGGCGGCAGTCTTGCCGTAGTTCTCGGTCGTCGTGAAGTGATCGGTGGTGGAAACGATGTCCTCGCAGCTGCTGCCGATCGAGCGCAGGAGAGCGTCGAACTTGCGGAAGATCTGCCGCGTCTGTTCGACGATGTCGCCGGGCGCGGTGATCTTGCCGTCGTCGCCGGTGCCGGTGGTGCCCGACAGGTAAACCGTGTCGCCGACGCGGATCGCCGGCACATAGGTGTAATGGTCCGGCCACGGCTTGTCGCCGCAGACCTCGGTGCGCGCATTCTGCGTCATGCCGTTTTGTGTCATGCTGCCTCCGGCGGTTTGTTCTCGAGCACGCGATAGACGTGGAAACCTTCAAGCAATATCTGCCCTTCCTGGTTGGCAAGCGAAGTCTTGAAGCGGCAATACAGCCTGTGCCCGTCGCGCCAGACGCGTTCGACTTCGAGGCGCGGCTTGAGCGTGTCGCCGACAAAGGCCGGCTTCAGATAACGGCAGCCCTGCTCATGGAAGACGAAACCGTCGCACCGCTCGCGTCCGGTAGAAGCGCCGAGCGCAGTCAGCGAGACGAGCAGCAGTCCGTGCGCCACCGGTTTGCCAAAGCGTGTGTTCTTCGCGTATTCGATGTCGTAGTGCGACGGATGCACGTCGCCGGTGATGCCGGAAAAAAGCAGAAAATGCGCGTCGGTGAGCGTCTTCGACGGCCCGTCGAAAATCTCCCCTTCGCGCAAAGGTTCGCGGTTGTCCATTCCTGTTCTCCTCCTGCCCGTTGCGTGCCCGGCTAGCGCACGACCTGCTCGCCGCGTATGTCCATTTCTTTCAGCAGCTTCTTCCACCTGACGACTTCGGACTTGACGTATGCATCGAAAACTTCCGGTGTGTTGCTGGTCGGCTCCACGCCCTGCGCCGTATAACGGTCTTTCACTTCCTGCAGCGCGAGGATGGTGGTCAGCTCGCGGTTGAGTTTCGCGATGAGGGGCTTGGGCGTGCCCGCCGGCACGAACACGCCGAACCACTGCGCGACCTCGTAACCCGGCAATCCCCCTTCCGCGATGGTTGGCACGTCGGGCGCCGCGGTGAGACGCTTCCTGCTCGTGACGCCGAGCGCGCGCAGCCTGCCGGTCTTCATGTGCGGCAATGCCGTCGAAACCGCGCCGAAAGACATCTGCACGTGCGAACCGAGCACCGCCGCGACCGCCTCGCCGCCGCCCTTGTAGGGGATATGCACGAGATTGATGCCGGCCATGCGGCGGAACAGCTCGCCCGAAATATGCGGCGTCGCCCCCGCCCCGCTCGATGCGTAACTCAGCTGGCCGGGCCGCGCTTTCGCATACTGGATCAGTTCGTCCAGCGTCCGCACCGGCACCGACGGATGCACGACCAATATAATCGGCACGTTGGCGGCCTCGGTCACGCCCGCATAACTTTTGACGGGGTCGTAACTCAAATCGGAATAAAGCGCGGGGCCGATCGCCATGTTGCTCGACGATCCCATGAGCAGCGTGTAGCCGTCAGCCGGCGCATTCGCCGCGATCTGCATGCCTATCACCCCGCCCGCACCAGCGCGGTTGTCGATGACGATTTGCTGGTTCCAGCGCTCCGAAAGCTTCTGCCCGAGCGTGCGCGCCAGCAGGTCTGCCGCGCCGCCTGCCGAAAACGCAACGATGAAACGCAGCGGGCGGTTCGGGTAGTCCTGCGCCGCCGCCGGCAGACCAGCGCGGTCAAGCCGGCGTTGA
Organism: Betaproteobacteria bacterium; assembly: GCA_021414185.1. GTDB lineage: Bacteria > Pseudomonadota > Gammaproteobacteria > Burkholderiales > SG8-41 > PALSA-1004. The sequence continues at coordinate 1,594 of JAIOOZ010000397.1, read as the reverse complement.
CCGGCCGCGCGCCGCGGCTTACCATTTGACCCGATGGTCAAACTGCTTCTCGCCTGCTGTGCAGCGCTCTGCTTCTGCTCTGCGCTTTGCTCCTGCTCCGCACTGGCCGCCGGCTATCCGGAACGCCCGGTGCGCATGCTGGTGCCGTTCGCGCCGGGCGGACCGACCGACCTGATCGGCCGCGTGCTCGCGCAGCAACTCACCGACATCTGGGGCAAAAGCGTGGTCGTCGACAACCGCGCCGGCGCCGGCGGCACGATTGCCGTTGAAACCGCGGTCAAGGCCGCGCCTGACGGTTACACCCTGCTGTTCGGCTCGACCAGCACTTTCGCGGTGAACCCGGCGCTATATGAAAAGCTCCCGTACGACATCGCGCGCGATCTGCCGGTCGTCGGTTTCGTCGCCTACGCGCCGCAGCTGCTGGTCATCCGCTCGGGCATACCGGCTACGAGTGTCGGAGAACTGGTGGCGCTCGCCAAAAAACAACCCGGCAAATTCACTTTCGCGTCTTCCGGTACAGGCACGACGATCCATCTGGCAGGCGAATTGTTCAAGCACGCGGCAGGCATCGACATACTCCACATCCCGTATAAAGGCGGCGGGCAGGCGGTGACGGCGCTGCTGAGCGGTGAAGCCGACATGCTGTTCAACAACCCGGGTGCGCTGCTGCCGCACATCCAGACCGGAAGGTTGCGCGCACTCGCAGTTGCAGGTCCAATGCGTTCGGCATTTCTGCCCAAGCTGCCGACATTTGCCGAAGCCGGGCTGCCGCAGGTCGAGTCCGGCTCCGCGTTCGGAGTCGCCGTGCCCAGGGGCACGCCGGCAGGTATCGTGAAAACAATAGCCGCAGTGCTCGCCGGCATCGCAGCAAAACCCGATTTCAGGGAACGCCTCGCCAGCCTCGGCACCGAGCCGCTGTTTATGGACAATACCAAGTCGGCTGCCTATGTGCAGCGCGAAACCGTAAAATGGGCGCAGATCGTCAAGGCCGCCAACATCAAGGCGGAGTAGCCCCTCAGTTTCGGAGGAAACAATGAATGACATGTCACGCGTTGCGGCGGAACAGGACGCCGTTTCCATCTCGCATCGTCTCGCCAGCCACGCGGCAACTACGCCATACGCGGCCATTCCGGCAGACGTGCGCGACACAGCCAAGCTTTATATGCTCGATACCCTTGCCGTGGCGTGGGCGGGATCAGATGCACCGGGCTGTCCGGAGGCGCATGCGCTGCAAGTCGACGAAGGCGGACGCGCCGACAGTACGGCGTGGGCATACGGCGGCAAACTCTCCGCATCATCTGCCGCATTCATCAACGGCATGTCGTCTTCCGCGCTCGATTACGATTCGCTCGGGCGCGACGCGCCGGTGCACGTCAATATCGCGGTCCTGCCGGCGGCGCTGGCAGTTGCCGAAAAAGAACACGCGTCCGGCGCGGATTTCCTTGCCGCACTTGTGGTCGGCTCGGACATCGTGTGCCGCCTTGGCGCGGCGGCCAAACATCCGCCGCGGGGATTTCATTACACAGCGGCCTTCGGCATCTTCGGCGCCGCGGCTGCGGCAGCAAGGTTGATGCGGCTGGACGCCGTCACCACC
>JAIOOZ010000514.1 GCA_021414185.1 Betaproteobacteria bacterium | reverse complement strand
GGCTGTGCGGGCGCTGGAACTGGAACCGCATGACCTCCGCGCAGGAGATTGCGGGCGCGCCCAGGCTCGCGCCTGAGCATCGCGCGGCGCTCGAGCGCTTCGACGAAGTGGTGCGGCGCGCGAGCCTCGCGTACTCGACGTGGCTCGAGCCGGGCGACCTGCAGATCATCAACAGCCACGTCACGCTGCATTCGCGCACGGAGTTCGTCGACCACGCAGAGCCGGCGCGCAAGCGGCTGCTGTACCGCTTGTGGCTCGCACCGCCGGACAGCGCGCGGCTGCCGGAGAGCTGGCGCGATCTCTACCGCAGCGTCGAGCCGGGCACCGTGCGCGGCGGCATCCGCGGCATCGCCTACGACGAAGAGCGCAGGCGCTGGGAAGAAAGCCAGGCGCGTGCCATGGGGATGAAAATTTCCTGAGCGATGTTTGTTCGGGGTGGAACGGCAGTGTGCCTATTCCGTCTGCATGCCCGCGTCCTTGACGGCCTGCGCCCAGCGTTTAACTTCCGACGCGATGAATTGCTGGAAGCGGCCGGGCGACTGCGGCACCATTTCGAGCCCGGTGGCGGTAAGGCGTTCGCGCACGTCCGGCAGCGTGAGCGCGCGCCCGATTTCTTCATAGAGCCGCGTGACGACCGGCTGCGGCGTGCCGGCGGGCGTCACCACGCCATACCAGTTGGTCACGACAACGTCGTAGCCGGTTTCGACCAGTGTTGGCACTTCGGGCAGCGCGCTGGTGCGCTTGGCGGACGTGACTGCAAGCGCACGCACGCGGCCGTTCTGCACGAACTGCAAGGTGCCGCCGAGGCCGATGAACGTTCCCTGGATTTGCCCCGCTATCGTATCGTTGAGCGCGGGCACGCCGCCCTTGTACGGGATGTGATTCAGGTTGATGCCCGCCTTGACCTTGAAGAGCTCGAGCGTCAGGTGCAGGCCGCCGCCGTTGCCCGAGGAGCCGATATTGATCTTGCCCGGCTGCGCTTTGGCCAGCGCGATGAAATCCTTGATGGTCGCCGCGGGTACGGCAGGATGCACCATCAGGACGTAGGGCGTTTCGGCGACTTGTGCGATGCCGATGAAAGCTTTTGTCGGATCGGCTGGCGCCTGCTTGACGTAATACGCGGGGTTGATCGAGAGGGCGAGGTCGGCGAGCAGCAGCGTATAGCCGTCGGCTTGCGACTTGGCCACCAGGTCGGTGCCGAGCATGCTGGCTGCACCCGGGCGATTGTCGACGACGACCGTCTGGCGAAAAGCGTCGGCCAGTTTCTGGCCGACGATGCGGCCGACCACGTCTGAGCCGCCGCCGGGCGCGAACGGCACCACGAGGCGGATCGGCTTTGCCGGATAGGCGTCCGCGGATATTGCAGGCGCGCAATACGCGCCGCATGCGAATGTCAGAATACGCGCGAGAGCGACTATGTTGTTGCTGAAGAATTTTTGCATGAGAGGGTCCGGGCAGTGATTATGGAGGGGTTGGAGAAGGTGCCGGTGCAGGATTTCAGATTTTTTTCAGCACTGCAGCCAGCCGCTCTATCGCGATATCGATGTCGTTCGGATTGCGGCGCGCGAACGCCATGCGCAGATGGCCTTCGCCGCCCGGCCCGAACGCCGAGCCTGCCAGCGAACTGACCTTTGCCTTCTCGAGGAACAGGCTCGAGCATTCCTGGTCGGAGATGCCGAGCCCCGAGATATCGGGGAAGCAGAAAATCCCGCCGTCCGGCGCGCCGCACTTGATGCCGGGGATGCTGTTGAGCCCGTCGATCAGCTGCGTCCTGCGCGACGTGAGAGTCTTGATGTAGGAATGCAGATCGTCCTGCGGCCCGCTCAGTGCTGCCACCGCGGCCTTTTGCGCGAATGCGGCGGCGCAGGTGACCGAGTGGGTGTGAATTTTCTGCATGTTGCGCACTATGTGCCTGGGGCCTGCGACATAGCCGACGCGCCACCCGGTCATCGCATACGCCTTCGACAGGCCGTTGAACGTCAGGGTGCGTTCTGCCATTCCCGGTAGCGACGCGATGCTGATATTGCGGCGGCCGTCGAATACCATGTGCTCGTAAATTTCATCCGACAGCACCAGCAGATCGTGCTTTATCGCCAGTTCTGCAATGCCGCTCAGGGCTTCGGGGGTGACCACGCCGCCCGCGGGGTTGCCGGGAGAATTGAGCATGATCATCCGCGTGCGCGGTGTTATATGTTTGGCCAGTTGTTCGGGGTCGGGCCGGAAGTTCTGCGCTTTGCCGCAGGGCACATACACCGGCACCGCGCCCGCCAGTGTGAAGCATGCCTCGTAAGTCACCCAGGTTGGCGTCGGAATGAGGACTTCGTCGCCCGGGTCCAGGCACGCCAGCGCCGCCGTGAAGAGCCCCTGTTTGACGCCGATCGTCACGAGGATTTCATCCGGGGTCGCGCGTACATTGTTTTCGCGCAACAGTTTGGCGGCTATGGCTTCGCGCAATTCGGGCAAGCCGGCGCTTTGCGTATAGATAATATACGTGCGGTCTTCATCAATCGCTGCTTTCCCGGCAGCCTTGATGTGAGCGGGCGTATCGAAGTCGGGAGTTCCGGTAGCGAGCCCTATGATGTCCTCGCCCGCGGCACGCAGCTGTTTTACGCGATCGACACTGGCGACTGTTGCAGATGCCGCGATGCTGGTGACCCTGGAGGATTGCCACTGAGCAGGCATTCCAATCTCCCTATACGTTAATAGACCCGACCAATGGAAGGGGACGAACTGCCATGTGGGTTCCCCCATGAAATGGTCGCGGCGCGTTCAAGCTGGCCGCCCGACAGAGCATACCGAATTCGCGCGCTGCACGCAGCCTGTCGCTGAAAATGGCCCGTGTAGCATACGCATCCAACCTTCTTGGAATAAGATAGAGACAGGTTCCGGTCCGGCAGTCTAAAAAAGCAACAACCGTTTTACCCGTGCACAATTTCTGAGGAGGTTTTATGCGCAATTTCTTTTCCGTATTCGCTGCTCTTCCGGGCTTCGTCTGAATGGTTGAGGAACGGCAAAGTGAATGGCGTGACGGAAGGGATATTGAAGCTCGGCCACTAGCTCGTATTCATCTCGAAAACCCGTTCGCCCTGACGTATAAAAGTGCGAGGGTTTGCGCGCCCGGCTATGTAGCGGCCGCAGCCACAACGTTTTGCTCACCGGCTGCAACTTAAGAGCAGAATCGTTGCCAAATCCAGCGTAACCGAATCCACCACCGCATCCTAAAGAAAAAATGAGCACCTTCGCCTCCGATAATTCCCGCAGCAAAGCCGCCGCCGTAGTCTTCCTCCTCATCGTCATCGCCGCCCTTGCCGCTGGAGCCTGGTACCTGCACCCGCGCTTTGAAGCCGATCCACCACAGTTGAGCCTGGCGCCCGATGCCGAGGCGGTGGGCCTCGCGCCGCTCGAGCTCCAGGTGACCGACAAGGGCGCGGGCCTGAAGTCCGTCACCGTCACGCTGTCACAGGGCGGGGCCGACACGCCCCTGGCGGCGGAGCAGTTCAGCCCGCCGGCCGGCGAGAAGAAGATCACCGTCTCGCTGGCGAAGGTGCGGGGCGTCAAGGAAGGCCCGGCCGTGCTGCGCATCACCGCCCGCGACGCCTCGCTGTGGCACTGGTTCAAGGGCAACGAGACCGTCCTCGAGAAGAGCGTCACGGTCGACATCACGCCGCCCACCCTGGACCTCATAGCCGACGACCGCTACGTCAACTTCGGCGGCGTGGGCGTCATCGTCTACAAGGCCTCGGCCGACAGCGCGACCACCGGCGTGAAGATGGGCGACTACTTCTTCCCCGGTTTCGCGGGGCACGTGAAGAGCCACCCGGAATACTTCCTCGCCCTCTTTGCGCATCCATACAATGCGCCACCCGACGCGCGGCCCACGCTCGTCGCCACCGACAAGGCCGGCAACACGCGCGAGATGCGGCTTGCGTACGAGCTGAAGAACGTCAAGTACAAGAAAAGCACTATCGCGCTCAGCGACAATTTCCTGCAGAACAAGATCGCATCGCTGATCGAGGACGTCGCCGCGCGGCAGGGCACGCCCAAAGAGCAGTTCATCGCGGTGAACAAGACGTTGCGTAAAGTGAACGAGGACAAGATCACTGCGGTGACGAAGATCGCGACGCCGCAAATGCTGTGGCAGGGCGCTTTCGCGCAGCTCAGCAACTCGAAGGTCGAGGCGAACTTCGCGGATTACCGGACCTATACCTATCAGGGCGAGCCGGTCGACAGTGCCTATCACCTCGGTTATGACCTTTCGGTCACCAGGAACTACCCGGTTGAAGCGTCGAATGCCGGCAAGATCGCCTTCGCCGCGCCGCTCGGGATCTATGGCAATGCCGTGATCATCGACCATGGCCTCGGGCTGTTCTCCCTCTACGGGCACCTGAGCGCGATCGACGTGAAGGTCGGCGACAGCGTCACCCAGCGCCAGGTGCTCGGCAAGACGGGCGAGACGGGGCTGGCAGCAGGAGATCACCTGCACTTCGGGATTTACCTCGCTGGGCTCCCCGTGCTGCCGGTCGAGTGGTGGGACCAGAAGTGGATCGACGACAACATCACGCCGAAGCTCGCGGGTGGGAGCGGACAGGAAATCGCGCAGGCGCAGCAGGCGAAAGCAAAGAAGAAAGTGCAGGCGAAGACCAAAACGCCGGTGAAGCACCAGCGCCGGCGGTAGCCCCGTGGAAAAGCAGCAGGACCGATAGTCCGGATTGGCCGTACTATTCGCGCCCGACCACACCAGAAAAGCCCTCTCCGCATGTCCAAAGAAATCAAAGTCACCTCGCAGCGTGCCGTCGTCGTTGCCGTGCAGTTGCCGACGGTCAGCGACGCCGAGCTTGAATCATCGTTGGATGAGCTGCGCGAACTGGCCAAGACGCTGGGCTTCAAGGTAGTGGCCACGGTCACGCAAAAGCGCGGCAGTTTCGATGCGACGGCCTACCTGGGCGCCGGTAAGCGCGAGGAGTTGCGCAACTTTGTGCAGGGCAAGACGGAGGACGATGCCACTGAAGATGCGCCGTCCGCGGCACCCATCGCGCGCCACGGCGCGGCCGCGGCGCGTGAAGCGGCCAAGGCCGAGGCCCGCAGCGACACCAGTCAGGCTGACTTTGTGCTGGTGGACCATGAGATTTCGCCGTCGCAGGCGCGCAACCTCGAAAACGAGATCGGCTGCACGGTGATGGACCGCACCATGGTGATACTCGAAATCTTTCACCGCCACGCGCGCTCCAACGCGGCGCGCGCGCAGGTCGAGATCGCGCGCCTGCGTTATCTCGCGCCGCGCCTGCGCGAGGCGGCCAAGCTGGCCGGGCCGCAGGGGCGGCAACGCAGCGGTGTCGGCGGCCGCGGCGCCGGCGAAGGCGCCGGCGAGGCAGACCGCCGCAAGATACGCGACCGCATCGCCGAGCTGCAGGAGGAGATCATCGCGCTCGATCTCGAACGCAAGACCCAGCGCGCGCGGCGCCAGGAAGGCCGGGGGTTGGCGCGTGTGGCGTTGATCGGCTACACGAACGCGGGCAAGTCGACCCTGATGCGCGCGCTGACGGGCAGCGAGGTGCTGGTCGCCAACAAATTATTCGCGACGCTCGACACCACCGTGCGCGCGCTGGTGCCCGAGGGCGTGCCGCGCGTGCTGGTGAGCGACACGGTAGGCTTCATCAAGAACCTGCCGCACGATTTGGTTGCTTCGTTCAAGTCCACGCTCGAAGAAGCCGCCGAGGCATCGCTGCTGCTGCACGTGATAGACGCCAGCGACCCCGGGTTTGAGCGCCAGATCGAGGTGACCGAGAAGGTGCTGGCGGAAATTGACGCGGACAAGGTGCCGCGCCTGCGCGTGTTCAACAAGATCGACCGCGTCGGCGACGCCAAGGCGCAGGCCAAATTCGCCAAGGCGTTGCGCGCGCAATTTCCCAAGTGCATCGTGATGAGCGCCGTCGACAAGGATGACGTTGCGAAAATGCACGCGGCGATCCGCGCGTTTTTTCGCAAGGGGCTGGTCAGGGCGGAGTTGTTCATGCCGTGGTCGGCACAGCAGTTGCGCGGCGAGTTGTTCGAAAACTGCGAGGTGCTGGAAGAGCGCGCCGACACCGAGGGCACGCACTTTCGCGTGCGCGGCGAGCGCAAGGACATCGACGGTCTGCGCGAGCGCATAGTACAGGCGCAGGGGATCCGGTAGCCACTCTGAGCTTGCGGCCAGGGCGTAGCGCGAAAGCATCGAACTGCGTTGCCTGGTCGTCTACGATTAAAAGTCATCTCAAAAAAGCCCGTTCGCCCTGATGTATAGATGGGCGGACGTTCATACTTCGATACCTCAGCACGAACGTCCCTGAGGGAACGATCGGGCGCGGGTTTACCCGGGCGCGCGTAAGGGTGGCGTAAGTTCAATGGCGGATTATTCCCACTCCGGTAAACAGGAGAACAGCATGGAAGTGGAAAAGGGCCGCGAGCAGTATGTGGTGCCGGTTGGCCCCGGTGGAATACTTGGCCGGTTGGGCCGCGTCGTGATATTCACCTTTGCCGGCGGTTTCCTGTATCCGAACGTGTTTATCGAAGGGCTGGATTGCACCAAGGTCCAGGATTCGACGTCGGGTAATCTTTACGACAAGAAAAAATAGCGGCACGCGCGCAGCGGCCCGCAGACGCGGATCGGACCCTAAATGCAGCGCTGGATTCTGAATTCGATCGCTGCGGCGCTGCTGGCCGTCTCGGCGCTGTTGGCGCGTTACGGCGCGAACAACGGGCTCTCAACGAACCGGGAAGGCAGCGCCACCGCCGGCATGGCGGACTGGCTGAGCCTGTTGATTACCGCCGGCGCCTATCTGCTGCAGTGGGGGCCGGTGCTGTGCGCGGCGCTGCTCTTTTTTTACGCCAACCGGCGCCGCAGTTAAATCACGCGGCGGCTTTTATGCCGCCGCGCGTGTTGCGCCGGACTACTTTTTCTTCGGCGTCCACCCGTAAGCTTTGGCGGTGGCGCCATACATCAGCATCGCGCGTTCGCTGTCGCTCAGGCGGTCGGTCTCAAGGAAAGGCTTGACGGCCTGCTCGTAGTTGACGCACGCGAAGGCGCGGGTCCAATCCGTGCCCCACAGGCAGCGCTCGAATCCCCACGCGTCAAAGATGCGGCGAAGCGGGTCCCAGATATCGGGGAAGGGATACGGTTTTTGCGACA
>JAIOOZ010000513.1 GCA_021414185.1 Betaproteobacteria bacterium | reverse complement strand
GTCAATCCTTTCCTGTATTCGAAGCTGCCGTTCGACGCGGTGAAAGACTTCGCGCCGGTCCTGCTCTTCGCGTCGATCGCCAACGTGCTCGTCGTGCATCCGTCGATTCCGGCGCGCTCGGTGAAGGATCTGATCGCGTTTGCCAAAACCCGGCCCGGCGAGCTCACGGCCGGCTCCGCGGGCAACGGCACGGCCTCGCACCTCGCGATAGAACTCCTGAACATGATGGGCGGCATCAAAACCACGCACGTGCCGTACAAAGGCCTGGCGCCGGCGCACACGGAAATCATGGGCGGCCAGTTGAGCATGCTGTTCGACGGCATCGTCACCGGCATGCCGGCGGTCAAGGCGGGCCGCCTTCGTGCGCTCGCCGTCACCACCGCCAAACGCTGGCAGGGCACGCCGGACATACCGACCATGTCGGAAGCGGGACTCGCCGGGTTCGAAGTCAACTCGTGGTACGGCCTGCTGGCGCCCGCCGGCACGCCGCGCGAAATCGTGCTGCGCCTGAATTCGGAAGTGTCACGCGCCCTGCGCGAGCCCGACGCGCGCGAACGCCTGTATTCAATCGGCGCCGAACCGATGGATAACACGCCGGAGGAATTTGCCGCCTACATCGCCGCGGAAATGGCGAAGTGGTCGAAAGTGGTGAAGACCGCGGGCATCCGGGCCGAGTAAGCGGACTGGCAGCAAGAAAAAAGCCGGGATGTCCCGGCTTTTTTACGCGGTATCGAATGATGCTAGAACCGGTAGAGCAGGCTCGCCGTGATCGCGTCGACATTCATTTTGCCGGTGAAACCGTCGCTTACGCGATAGCGTTCCCACTCGGCACGCACGCCGATATTCTTCGTAAAATCGAATTCCGCGCCGAGACCGTACTTGTAGCTGACGAGGTTACGGCTCGGCGTCGGATTGGCCAGCGTGCCGGCCGCGCCGGTGCCCGCGAAGAGGTCAGTCGTTTTCGAGCTCTGCACGCCCACGCGGCCCAGCAACATGAATTTTTCAGCAACGATCGGAATGCTGCCAACGGCGTCGAGGTTCCAGCCCATGCGGTTTTTCATCTCTCCGTGCAGGGTTCCCGCGGGCGCGGTAGTGGTGTCGAACTTGAAATCGCCAAGGCGGAAATAGCCGCCCTCGACGGCGATGAAGCGGTTGAACTGGTAGCCCAGGAACAGCTTGCCTTCGATGCTGTTCTCGCTGCGGCTGGTCGCGGTAGCAGTCGCTCCGGTGCCGGCCAGCACCGAGGTTACCGTGGAGTCTTCGACCTTGGCACGCGCCGAACCCAGGCCTGCGCCGAGATACCAGTTGCCGGCGAATGTCGACGGGGCGTCTGCAGCCATCGCGCCATTCGCGCCGAGTGCCGTGGCGCCTGCAAGTGCCAGCGCCAGAATTTGAGTTTTTGCCTGCATATGAGCTCCGTCGAGAGGTCGCGGTTACGGGTAAAGCCGTAGTGTAGCCGAATTACGTGGCCGCAGTCTCGGGACGCGCGTTTATGGCCCCGATTACTTGGCTCTGACTGCGCCGGAAAGGACGGACCCTATCAAACTGAGCTTTTCGAGGTCCTCGGGCTGGGCCTTTTCGTTGATAATCGCGCTCTGAACGCCTTTGTCATTGGTACTGATTCCGTTCGCGAAGTCGCGCCTGGAATCCAGCATCCTGTCCGTATGGCGCGACAGGCAGGCCTTGTCTTTCAGGAATACGGCAACGAAGTCGTTCCACACGTCGCCATCCTGGCGCGCGGTAAAAGATTCCAGCAGGAGCGGATCGTAGTGATTTCTCTGCGCCCACTTGACGAGCGCATTGCCGCTGTCCGGGTAAAACCGCCAGCAGTCCACCGGGTAGCGGTGAAACGGGCCATTCGAGGGAACATTCAGGTAGAACAGGCCCTCCGGCTTCAACACCCTGATGATCTCCAGGAATATCAGCCAGAACATTTCGGCATGCTCGAATACGGAGCTCGACACGACGACGTCGACCGAGTTGTTTTCGAACGGCAGCACATAGGGGTCGTCGAGCACGATGTCGACGCCTTTGCCGGCAACGAAATCCACGCCGGTATAAGCGAGGTGCGCGGGACAGACGCTCTTCAGCGAACCGTAAACGTCCTGCGAGCCGAGATCGATGACCCTGCCCTCTAAAATGCCCTCGGCGTACGTATCGAAGAACGCCTTGCCGAGGTTCATTGCCGATGGATGCATATTGCTCGCTCTCGTCAGTAAATGGCCCAGCTCGCGGGCCGGCACATCATCAGTCGTGCACACGACGTCGTGCCGGGGTTTCGGCCTTCTCCGTGACAACGTCGATCGCCCCCACCATCACGTCCTTGCCTTTGCGCAGGCTGCAACCACGGCGCCCACAGTTGATTGGGCTGCGCGAGCCACGCGGGCGTGGGCAGACTACCGGCTATCGTCGTTTGCAGCAGCGGCTTGGCCATTCGGTTCTCCCCCCCCAGGAAACAACAAATGGACTACGCTCAGGCGAGTGCCTGGTAAATGCGGCGTGCCGCCGCAAACAATGCGCGGTCACCATCGGCTTTACCGATGATCTGCGCGCCGACCGGCAAACCATGCGGCCCTTTGAATACCGGCATCGTCACCGTGGGCACGTGCAAGGTGGTCCAGATCAGGCAATTGTTGGCATTGCCTGTCGTGTTGAGCCCGACTGGCGCTTCGCCGGTCGCCGACGCGGTGAGCAGGACATCGAAATCCTTGACCACGTCCGCAAACGCGCGCCGGCACTGCGCCGCAAACGCGCGCGCTTCGCGATAACGCTCAAAGCTGCATTCGAGACCGCTCTTCAGACGGTTCTCGCGCAGCGTGGCGCTGATCTTGTCCCAGTGGTGTTCGATTTCGTAGGCGAAGTTGCGCGAGAACTCGAAGCTCGATATCGCGAGGTGGGCATCGAGCAGGCGTTCGAAATCCGCCGGCAACTCGACGTCGCGCACCTGCATGCCGGCGCGCGCCAGAGTCTGCGCCGCGCCTTCGAGCAGTTTTTGCGTATACGGCTCGACCTGCGGCCATACATGGGTGCGGCAAAAGCCCACTCGCAGCGGACCGGTGTGTTCCGGCACCGGTTCCGGCTTTACGCCGAGCAGCACGTCGCGATACAGCGCGAGATCGTCGACCGAACGCGCGATCAAACCCAGCGTATCGAGCGACCCCGCCGCTTCGCGCACACCCGACAAGCGCAGATCTCCCCATGTCGGCCGGTAACCGAACGCGCCGCAGAACGACGCCGGGCGTATCGTCGACCCCGTAGTCTGCGTGCCGATCGCCAGCGGCACCATGCAATCGCCGACCGCGGCCGCCGAACCGCTTGACGAACCGCCCGGCGTGCGCGCGGGATCGAATGGATTTTTCGTTTTGCCCGGATGCCGGTTGGCGAATTCGGTCGTCACCGTCTTCCCCATCAGCACGCCGCCTGCCTTGCGCCCGAGGGCAACGCAGGCGGCTTCGTTCCTGGGTTGATTGCCTTTGTAAATCGGCGAACCGTACTCGGTCGGCATGTCGCTGGTGTCGATGATGTCCTTGATGCCGAACGGCACGCCGAGCAGCGGGCCGCGCTTGCCGGATTTATCGAGCGCGATGGCCTGCCCTATCGCCTGTTCGCGGTCCAGGTACTGCCAGGCCTGCACCGCGGGCTCGCGCAACTGGATATGATCGAGACAGGCGCGCACCACCGCTTCGCAGGTAGTGCGTCCCCCGTCGATGGCCGCGACGATCTCGCATGCAGTCAATTCGTTGAGTTTGGTCGCAGCTTTTTTTAACGGCAGGTTCATGCATCTTTCCTTTTCTTGACCGGCAGCGGCATTGCGTAGCCCGGATGGAATGCGCAGTGTATGACAATTCGCCGCAAGAGTGCATGCGCTAGCAGAAGCACAAGACGCCCGCGATGGTGCCAGCATGTATACCGGAAAATGCCGCCCAGAGTGTGGCCGTAACGCCGTCATGCTGGAACTGGCCAGGATCGATCAAGGCACGTGGAAGCTGCTGCTGGTCAGGCGCTGCGCACCAGCATTTTCGCCTCTGCTTCGACCACGATTTCGTCTTTCTGATTGCGGCACACGCCGCTCAATGCAACGAGCCCGCCGCCGTGTTTGGGTTTGTCGCTTTTGCCCGTGATCGTCCACGTCGTCGTAATCGTATCGCCCGGGCGCACCGGGTTCGTGAAACGGCAATTGTGCTCGAGGTACGCGATGCCGGTGCCCGCGAAAAACGTGCCGACCGGCCCGCCCACTATCGCGCCGGTAAAAACGCCGTGCAATACGCGCCCGCCGAACCGCGTCTGCTCGGCGAACTGCTGGTTAATGTGCAGCGGATGGCTGTCGCCGATGAGGCCCGCGGCCAGCACCAGGTGCGCATCGGTGATCGTCACCGCGGCGCCGAACGTGTCGCCGACTTTGACTTCGTTATAGCCCTTACCCGGAAATACCGTCATGGCGGACTCTCTACAGTTCAAATCGTTGTCGGTGACAGGGGTTTCGCCACCATCAGGTAGTAAATGGCGACGACGGCGGCAAACGCCGGCACGCCCAGCATAAACCAGATTCGAAACCATCGATGAAAGCCCGCGCCAAGCGCCGCGATCGACGCCGCCCTCTGCGCCTCGCGCAGGAGGCGGACCTGGATTACGAGCACCGGCAGCCAGCACGCCCCCACCAGCGCAAACAACGCAATCGACGCGAGCGCCCACGGACTCGCCAGCGGCCAGCCCAAGAGATGCATCAATACCAATCCGCTGATGGCCTGAAACACGACGGCGGGCGCGGTAAAACAGGCATCGGCGATGACCGTCAACCGCAGCACCGAACGCAGAGCGGCGATTTCCCCCCTGCGCAGCGCGTCGCGATAACCGAACCAGCAAAAGAACGCGATGCCGAGCCCGGTGCCGAACAATATCGTCGCGCTCAGGATGTGCGCGGTCTTCCACAGCAGGTATGCGCTCGTCACGCGGCGCCTTCCCTGACCACGGTCCTGATTTGCCAGCGCTTGAACTCGGCCTCGAAGTCCGCCAGCGTGAGAAACCCCATGCAGGGAAATGCGCCGCGCGTGGCAATTTCGCTGCGCAGCAGTTTTTGCACGAGCAATATCGCCGCCATGCACGGAATCTCCGGGCCGTGGTTGTCGTCCGCGGTCAAATGCCATTCGATGCGCGCGCGGCTGCCGTCTTCGCGCGCGCCGAGCAGGCTCACCAGCATGCCGCCGCGCGCGCTGCCGAACCAGTTTAGACTGCGCGCGATGCGACTAAGCGGCGCGCCCCAGCGCTCAATGGGCAGCGCCACGTCTTTGCGGCGCAGTGCCGCGGCGAGCCACAGCGCGAAGTGCTCTATGCCAAGCTCGAGCGCGGCGCGGAATTCGACCGTCGCGATGCCGGGATAGCGCGCAGGCAGCAGCGCAAGGTCCGGCACATCGCACGCTGCCGCCCAGCGCGTACCCAGCCCCGCGATATCGACACGCTGCAGCTCCTGCCAGCCGTAGGCGTCGGTCCACTCGCCGCCAGACAGCCATTTGAATGGCCAGCCCGCGTAACCCAGCACGCTGGCCAGCGTTGCCACGCCGAGAGGTGCGCGCTGGCCGGGCGCAATGACCATTTTTATCTCTTCGATTTGTGCGAGCCGCCGCACGAGGCTGTCGATCACGGCCGACGACAGTGCAGGCAAAGTGCTGGCGCCGGAAACCGCAAGTAAGCCCGCGGCACGCGCATGCGGATGCAACCGCTCGGCGAAGTTCGCGACAAAATCGCGGCCGTCGGCGAGATCGATGTAGTGCGCGCCGGCATCGATTGCCGCGGCGGCCACGTGATAGCCCTGGCTTTGGTACGGCCCGGCGCAATGCACGACTATGCCCGGCGAGAGATCATTCAACGCGCTGGCGAAATTAGGCGTGGAAAGATCGAGGCGCGCGCGGCCTATGCGGCTATCGAGGCGCGCCATGCGTTGACCGTAATCGGGATCGCGGCCCGCGGCGATCACCTCGGCGCCGCCGCGCTCGTACAGCGCGCGGCAGATACGCGCGCCGAAATTCCCGTAACCCCCCAATACGACTATGCGCATCCCGTACGTTCTTATATAAAGCGTGGCGGTATTTTACAGGGTCGTTCCGCGACCGCCCGCTTTTCCGCACGCGCGCCGCACCGGTGTGTTCCTTGAGTCCGCGTCCGCGGCGGTCTAGACTGGCAGCCGAGTTCCCGAATTTCCACGACTGGAAAAATCTCATGCGAATTATAAATGCCCGCACGTTCTGCAAACTGGCCATTTCGTTTACCGCGCTCGCAGCGACGGCCGCTATCGGCGCCTATCCGGAAAAGCCGATCCGCTACATCGTGCCGTCGGCGGCCGGCGGCGGCGCCGATTCGCTCGCGCGCATACTCGCGGCGGAACTCACCAAGCAGATGGGTCAACAGGTCGTAGTCGACAATCGGGCCGGCGGCAGCGGCAGCATCGGCATGGAG
The DNA here is from genome assembly GCA_021414185.1 of Betaproteobacteria bacterium. Classification (GTDB taxonomy): domain Bacteria; phylum Pseudomonadota; class Gammaproteobacteria; order Burkholderiales; family SG8-41; genus PALSA-1004. Next base: position 497 of record JAIOOZ010000513.1, on the reverse strand, counting down.
ATGATGGTAAATGCCAATCCCGACGGCTACACCATAGGCTATGGCAACACGCCGCTGCTCGCGATCAATCACAGCCTGCTTGCCAACTGGCCGTACGAGGCCGGGCGCAATCTGCAGCCGGTCGCGCGGCTCACGAATTCGCAAAATCTGCTCGCCGTCACGCTGTCTCTGCCGGTGAAAACGGTGCGCGAGCTGATCGACTACGGCAAGAAAAATCCGGACAAACTCATCTACGCGTCGTCCGGCAACGGCACGACCATACATCTGAGTGCCGAGCTGTTCAAGCAGATGACCGGAACTCCCATGGTGCACGTGCCGTACAAAGCGGTGACGGTAGCCCATACCGAGTTGATCGCCGGCCAGGTCCATCTCATATTCGACAATCTCACCTCGATCACCGCGCTGGTCAAAGCTGGCCGCTTGCGCGGTCTGGCGGTGACCGGCACGACACGTGCAGGACCGTTCCCGGATATTCCGACCATCGCCGAAGCCGGCGT
>JAIOOZ010000512.1 GCA_021414185.1 Betaproteobacteria bacterium | reverse complement strand
GCCGACTGACCCATGGCTCTGACCGCTACTACCGCTGAACTCAAAGCGAAAATCCTCGCCGAGGCGCTGCCGTACATCCAGCGTTTTCACGGCAAGACCATCGTGATCAAGTACGGCGGCAACGCCATGACCGACGAGAAGCTGAAACACAGCTTCGCGAGCGATATCGTGCTGTTGAAACTGGTCGGCATCAACATCGTGATCGTGCACGGCGGCGGCCCGCAGATCGACGACCAGTTGACCAAGATCGGCAAGAAAGGCGAGTTCATCCAGGGCATGCGCGTGACCGATGCAGAGACCATGGACGTGGTCGAAATGGTGCTCGGCGGACAGGTCAATACCGATATCGTCAATCTCATCAATCAGCATGGCGGGCGCGCCGTGGGCTTGTCCGGCACCGACGGCCCGCTCATACGCGCGCGCAAGATGATGGTGCCGGGCAAGGACGACCCCAGGCAGATGATCGACATCGGCCGCGTCGGCGAGGTGGAGTCGATAGACCCGGAGATTGTGCGTTTGCTTACCGCGCAGAATTTCGTCCCGGTCATCGCGCCGGTCGGCGTTGGCAAGGACGGTGAATCGTACAACATCAACGCCGATCTGGTCGCCGGCAAGCTCGCGGAAATACTCAAGGCCGAAAAACTCGTGGTACTGACGAATATCCCCGGGGTGCTCGACAAGAGCGGCAATCTGCTCACCGGGCTGACGGCCAAGAAAATCGACGAATTGTTCGCCGACGGCACGATCTCCGGCGGCATGCTGCCCAAGATCGGCTCGGCGCTGGAAGCGGTCAAGAACGGCGTCAATTCCTGCCACATCATCGACGGTCGCGTCGAGCACGCGGTGCTGCTGGAAATTCTGACCAGCGAAGGCGTTGGTACCTTGATCAAGCGGCGTTAGCGCGCCGCCGATGACGGGCGGCCATGAAATTTAACCGGATATGGGTGTTCGATCTGGACAACACGCTGCACAACGCCAGCCCGCATATATTTCCGCACATCAACCGCGCCATGACCACGTACATGCAGACCCATCTCGGGCTCGACGAAGCCGGCGCCGGTGAACTGCGCCAGCATTATTGGCGGCGCTACGGCGCGACGCTGATCGGGCTCATGCGCAACCATGCGACCGATCCGGCGCATTTTCTGCGCGCGACGCACGATTTTTCGGCGCTCGACCGCATGGTGGTGCGCGAGCCCGGGCTGCGCGCCACGCTCACGCGCCTGCCCGGCCGCAAACTGGTGTTTTCCAATGCGCCGGTGCATTATGCGCAAGCGGTGCTCGACGTGCTCGGCATCGCCGATTTGTTCGACGACGTATTTTCGATCGAGCGCACCGGTTACCGGCCGAAGCCGGATTGTTATGGTTTTCTGAAATTGTTCCGCCGGCACCGGGTGCGCGCCGGCGCCTGCATCATGGTCGAAGACACGCTGGCGAATCTCAAGACAGCCAAGAAGCTGGGGATGTCGACTATATGGGTGGCGGGGGTGGCGCGCGCGGCACGGCTTCCCGCCTACGTCGATTTCAGCGTCAGGAATCTGCTGCAACTGCCGCGCCTCGCGTGGCAGCTGAACTGAAGCATCGGGCACGGGAGGGCGACATGGGCAAACGCGGCGACCGCAAACTGCAAATCCTGCAAACCCTTGCCCGCATGCTGGAGCAGCCGGCGGCGGAAAAAATCACGACCGCGGCGCTCGCTGCCAATCTGGAAGTTTCGGAGGCGGCGCTGTACCGGCATTTTGCGAGCAAGGCGCAGATGTTCGAAGGGCTGATCGAATTCATCGAGGAAACGCTGTTCGGCCTCATCAATAAAATCACCAGCGAGGAGAAAAGCGGCCTGAAGCAGCTCGAAGCGGTGACCGCGATGCTGCTCGGCTTCGCGCAGAAGAACCGCGGCATGACGCGCGTGCTGATCGGCGATGCGCTGGTGCACGAGAACGAGCGGCTGCAGCAACGCATCAATCAACTGCACGATCGCGTCGAAGCGACGCTCAAGCAGGCCTTGCGCTTTGCGGCAGGGCAGAACGAGCTGCCGGCGACGCCGGACCCCGCGGCGCGCGCCAATCTCATCATGAGTTTCATCACCGGGCGCTGGCACCAGTACGCCAAAAGCGGATTCAAGCGCGACCCCATGCAATACTGGAATGAGCAATGGCAGGCGCTGGTTGCACACTGATTGGCAGGTAATCGACGGAGGTCTTATGAGCATCACCACCCAACAACTCGCCGAGCTCCTGATCGGCATCGCGCGTTCGCAGCAGGCGATCATCGACGCGGTCGAGGGCATGAAAGCCGGCTTCAAAAGCACTTACCTCACGCCGGCGCTCGATACCGCGGCAAAGCTGCGCTCGACCGGACGCCCGCTCACGCTGCAGGAATTTCCCGCACGTGTGCTGGTGCAGTGCCAGGGCCGCGCGGGCCCCAACCTCGAGCAAATGGTGAAAGATCTCGACGACCTCTTGTCCGGAAAAGTGCTGACTCCGTCAGCCGTAGCACCCGCGACCGCGCGTGCCGCCGCTGCCGCGCCGCGCCCCGCTGCTCCGGCTGCTGCGCCAGCGGCGGCATCTGCTCCCGCAACTGCTGCTCCCGCCGCGGCTGCTCCGGCTGCCGCACCGGCGCCCAAACCGGCCGCTGCAGCTGACGATCTGGACATGACCTAGCGGTATTGACGGCGGGCGCGGTATCGCGCACGAGCGTTTTCCTGCTGTTCAGTGCTTGCGTAAAAAGTAAACGAGACCCGGCGCGCCCGCGCCCGGTGCGCCGCGGATGGTTTGAGCGGAGGATTCGATTACCGTAAATCCCGCTTGCGTCGCAAGACGCGTGATGTAGCCGGCCGACTGCGCATAGCGGCCGCTCGACAGCAGCAGGTAGTCGTGTTCGTCCGCAATGACCTCGATTGAAAAAGCGAACAGCCCGCCCACTGCCAGAACGCGCGACACCTGCGCAAATACTTCCGCGAGATCGCCGATGTAAATGAAGACGTCGGCCGCCAGGACCACGTCGAAATCCGCTGCAGGAGCGGCCATTAAGTAATCGACAACGTCCATTTCACTCAATGCATCGTAGATGCCAAGGGCGGTGGCCCGCGCGAGCATCGCAGGCGACAAATCGACGCCGGCGAGCAGCGCGCAGGCATCCTTGATGTGCGTGCCGCACAAGCCGGTGCCGCAACCGAGGTCGAGCACGCGCAGCCGGCGATTGCTGCTGATTTCCTTCACGCGCGTGGCCAGTATCTGCGGAATCCGGTAGCCGAGGTCGTCGACGAGCCGGTGGTCGAAATGTGCCGCGAAGTTGTCGAACACGGTGCGCGAGTAGGCTGCCGGCGCCCGGCCGGTGGTGATGCCTTCGACGGCGCTGAGCAAATGACTGAAGGTTTCAGTATCGACGCCGGCGGCGATCGCTTTGCGGTAGCAGCGCGCGGCTTCCGCGCGGTCGCCGAGGATTTCGCACATGCGGCCGAGATTAATGTACGGCTGGCCGAAATCCGGATTGAGTTCGACGGCTCGGCGATAACACTCGCGCGCCTCTTCCGGTTTGTTTTCCAGTTGCAGCACGACGCCGAGATTGTTGTGCGCTTCAATGTAGCCGGGCTTGAGCGTGAGCGCATGCCGGTAGCTCGCGGCGGCGGCCTCGAATTGCTCCTCGTCGCGCCACGCGATGCCGCAGCGGTAATGCGCTTCGGCGCAATCCGCATCGACGGTTATTGCCTGCTGGAACTCGGCGCGGGCGTCGGCGTGGCGGCCGCTGGCGGCGAGTGTCTTGCCGCGCTTGATGTGGGATTGCACGGCGTCCTGCTTGCTGCCGCCATACCCGAGCAGCCGGCGGACCAGCGCGCGGATAGTGACGCTATGCATCTTTCAGCGCTTGCCGCATACCGCACATGCCGCATCGCGCTGGAGGCGGACGGTGCGCCATTCCATGGCGAGCGCGTCGAGCAGCAACAGGCGCCCGCTGAGCGAAGTGCCTATGCCGGCGATCAGCTTCAATGCTTCGGCCGCCTGCATGGCGCCGATGATGCCAACCAGCGGCGCGAACACGCCCATTACCGCGCAGCGCATGTCTTCGTTGTCGCCGCTCTCGGGAAACAAGCAGTGGTAGCACGGTGCCGCCGCGTCGCGCAGATCGAACACCGCGATCTGTCCGTCGAAGCGCACGCCGGCGCCGGACACCAGCGGTTTGCGGTGGGCAACGCAGGCGCGGTTCAAGGCATGGCGCGTCGCGAAGTTGTCGCTGCAGTCGAGCACGACATCGGCGTCGTGCACGAGTTCGCCGAAACGCGGGCCGTCGATACGCTCGTTGATCGAGCGCACGGAGATTTCGGGATTGATGCCGGCCAGCGTGCGTTGCGCCGATTCCGCCTTGGGCGCACCGATCGCGTCGTTGCAATGCACGATCTGGCGCTGCAGGTTGGTGAGATCGACGGTGTCGCCGTCGCAAATGGTGAGCGCGCCGACGCCGGCAGATGCGAGATACAGCGCAACCGGCGAGCCGAGCCCGCCCGCGCCCATGATCAGCGCGTGGGCGCCGCGGAATTTCTCCTGGCCGTCGATGCCGATTTCCGGCAGCAGGATATGCCGGCTGTAACGCAGCAGTTGTTCGTCATTCATGGCGGCTGGCGGCAGGTGTGCCGGCGGCAGAAAGCAAAACGCCCGGACAAAGCCGGGCGTTGGCGATCGACTGCGTTATCTTAACGGGCGCTGGCACGCGTGGTGACACCGCGGCTTTTCAGGAACGCGATGGCCTGCGATAACTCGTAGTCGCTCTTGGCGACGACTTCACCCGGTTCCACCTTGGTGTCTTTTTCGTCGACGTCCTTGGGGCGCGGCGACGGCGTGAAGTTGAACGCATTGGCAACCGGCGCCGACGGCGCGGCAGCTTTCTCGTCCTTGCTGCGGTCGTTGCTCAGGTGCTTGTCGAGATCGGATTCGCGCAATTTCAATCCCGGGTCGCGGTTTGAGCTGCCGTCATCGAGGATGATGTCGGGCACTATGCCCTTGGCCTGGATCGAGCGGCCGTTGGGCGTGTAATAGCGCGCCGTGGTGAGCTTGATCGCAGTGCTGTTGCCGAGCGGCAAGATGGTCTGCACCGAACCTTTGCCGAACGTCTGTGTGCCCATGATGACCGCGCGCTTGTGGTCCTGCAGCGCGCCGGCGACGATTTCGGACGCCGACGCCGAGCCGCCGTTGACCAGCACGACCATCGGCACGTTTTTGACTTCCGCCGGCAGGCGGCTCAGGTAATCGTCGCGCACGCGTCCGCGCAGGTAGTTTTCCGGGCTCGCGGTGAGGCGCATTTTTGCGTCCTCGGTGCGGCCGTCGGTATAGACCACCAGCGTGTTCTGCGGCAGGAAAGCGGCGGACACCGCCACCGCGCCGTTGAGGAGGCCACCCGGATCGTTGCGCAGATCGAGCACGATGCCGCGCATCGAACCCTGGTTCTGCTTGTAGAGGTTCTGGATCGCAGTCGCCAGCGTTTCGCCGGTGTGTTCCTGGAACTGGGTGACGCGGAAGTAGGCGTAGCCGGGCTCCAGCAGCTTCGACTTGACGCTCTGGATCTTGATGATGGCGCGCGTGAGCGTGACGATGATCGGCTTGGGGTCGCCCTTGCGCACGATGGTGAGCGTGATCTGCGTGTTGGGTTTGCCGCGCATGCGCTTGACCGCGTCGTTCAACGTCATGCCCTTGACCGAAGTGTCGTCGAGCTTGACGATGAGATCGCCCGATTTGACGCCGGCGCGCGAGGCCGGCGAATCGTCGATCGGCGAGACGACTTTGACGAACCCGTCTTCCATGCCGACTTCGATGCCGAGCCCGCCGAATTCGCCCTGCGTGCCGACCTGCAGTTCGCGGAAGGCGTCCTGATCGAGATAAGCCGAATGCGGATCGAGGCCGGCGAGCATGCCGGTGATCGCTTCGGTGATGAGCTTCTTGTCTTCGACCGACTCGACGTAGTCGCTCTTGATGCGCCCGAACACTTCGGTGAATGCGCGCAGTTCTTCGACCGGCAGCGGGCCCAGCACGTCGCGCTGCGCCACCGCCGAGAAATTCAGCGAGATCATGACGCCGAGGCACACGCCCAGCGCGATTAAACCGATTTGCTGCAGTTTGCTGCGCATTTCAAACTCCCGTGAGTGCCCGCCGCACTGGTCAAATTCACCTTAAATTGACCCAGCCGAGGGGGTCAAACGCCTTGCCCTGGTGCCGAATCTCGAAGTATAAACCCGAATCCATGTTCCCGCCGCTGTTCCCGACGGCAGCCACCGTTTCGCCGCTGCGCGTGGCGTCGCCGACCTGCTTGAACAGCGATTCGTTGTTGCCGTAGAGGCTCATATAGCCTTCGCCGTGGTCGATGATCAGGAGGTTGCCGAAGCCGCGCAGCCAGTCCGCGAACACCACCCGCCCGGGCGCTATGGCTTTGACTTCCTGGCCAGCAGCCGACGCGATAAAAAGCCCTTTCCACAGGACGCCGCTGCCTTCCCTTGGGCCGCCGAAGCGGTTCTTGAGTTCCCCGCGCACCGGCAGGCGGAGCTGGCCCTTGAGTTGGCCGAACGCGCCCGCATCGGCCGCGCCTTCGGGCAGGCGTTCGTTGCGCAGGGAAGGCGGCTTCGACGCCGGTTTCGTGCGGGCCAGCATCTGGGTTAATTGATCCACCAGCTTTGCCAGCCGGGTTTCGTCGCGTTTCAGCGTGGAAATTTCGCGCCGCTGTTTCTCGATCTGGCGCGACACTTTGACCAGCACCGCTTTGCGCGCGGCTTTTTCGCTTTCGAGGCGTTTGCGCTGCGCCTGTTGGGCGGCGTTGATCGCGGCCAGTTCGGCACTTTGTTGTTGCGTCTCCTCGGTAAGTCCGGTGATGCGGCCGAGGTTCGTGCGCAGACTGCCTATGAGTTCTGCGCGCGCGCGCGCGAGATAAGTCAGGTAGTGGAGTTCGCGCGCGATGCGGTTCGGGTCCTCGCGGTTCAACAGGAGCTTCAGCGCGTCGGGCTGGGCGCCGGTGTATTGCTGGTACAAGAGGCGCGCCAGCCGTGTGCGCTGCGTTTCGAGGTCGCCGCTGGTGCGGCGGTTTTGCTCGCGCAGGTCCGCCAGGCGCGCGTTGACCGTGCGCTGGTCTTCCGCCAGGCTGCGCAACGTGCGGTTGGTTTCGGAAATCGCGCGCTCGGATTCGCGCAGCGCATCGGCCGTTTCGTTTTTGGTTTCTTCCGACGCCGCCAGCGTTTTTTGCAGGGCGTCGATGCGGCTGCGCAGCTGTTTCAGTTCTTCTTTTTGCGCATTGGAAGGCGGGGCCGCCGCCTGCGCGCCGGCGCCCAGCATCGACAGGACCAGCGCTAAGAGCAGGGCGAGGCTAGGCAAAATTGATCAGCGGCCGGCCGGTCATTTCCGGCGGTTGCGGCAGACCCATCATCCTGAGCAGCGTCGGCGCCACGTCTTTCAGCGCGCCGCCCGCGGTGGTCGTCGCTTTGCGGCCGATGTAGAGCAGCGGCACCACGTTGAGCGTGTGCGCGGTATGCGCCTGGTGGGTGGCTTCATCGTGCATCATTTCCGCGTTGCCGTGATCGGCGGTGATCAGCACTTCGCCGCCGGCATCCTGCATCGCTTTGATCACGCGGCCCAGGCATTCATCCAGCACTTCGATGGCGCGCGTGGCGGCTTCCAGATTGCCGGTGTGGCCTACCATGTCGCCATTGGCGTAATTGCACACGATGGCGTCGTACTGGCGCGACTGGATCGCTGCGACCAGTTTGTCGGTGACTTCGAATGCGCTCATCTCGGGTTTGAGATCGTAGGTCGCGACCTTGGGCGAGGGCACCAGCACGCGCTCTTCGCCGGCGTACGGCGTCTCGACTCCGCCGTTGAAAAAATACGTGACGTGCGCATACTTCTCGGTCTCGGCGATGCGCAACTGGCGCAATCCCTGTTTGGACAGGAACTCGCCGAAGCCGTTCGCGATACTTTGCGGCGCGTAGGCGGCGGGCATTTTGAAGTCTTCGCCGTAATTCGTGAGCGTGCAGAAAAAACCGAGCTTGGGCGCGTAAGCGCGTTTGAAGCCGCTGAAAGCGGGATCGGTCAGCGCGCGCGTCATCTGGCGCGCGCGGTCGGCGCGAAAATTCATGAACACGCAGACATCGCCGTCTTGCATGCGCGTCGCTGGTGTTATGGCGGTCGCCTGCACGAACTCATCGTTTTCTCCGCGCGCGTAGGCCATTTCCAGCGCCTTGACGGCATCGGCGGCCTGGTATGCAGCTTTGCCCTGCGTGATGAGATCGTACGCGACCTCGACGCGCTCCCAGCGCTGGTCGCGGTCCATCGCGTAATAGCGGCCGACGACGGAAGCGATGCGGCCAGCGCCGATTTGCGCGCATTTGTCGCGCAGGAATTCGAGCGAGGCCAGCGCGCTGCGCGGCGGTGTATCGCGCCCGTCGAGAAACGCGTGCACGCAAATGTTTTTGACGCCCGCCCGCGCCGCCATTTCGACCATCGCCGCAATCTGCGCTTCGTGGCTGTGCACGCCGCCGGGCGACAGGAGGCCGAGGATGTGCAGCGCCGAGCGGTTGGCAAGTGCAGTGTCGGTGGCCTGCTTCAGGACGGGGTTGCGAAAAAACTCGCCGCTCGCGATATCGGCTTCAATGCGCGTGTAGTCCTGGTAGATCACGCGCCCGGCGCCGATGTTGAGATGGCCGACTTCCGAATTGCCCATTTGGGCTGCGGGCAGGCCCACCCATTTTTCCGACGCGTCTATGGTGGTATGCGGGCAGGTGTTCCAGAAGAAGTTCCAGTGCGGTTTGCGCGCCTGGCAGATGGCGTTGTCGGCGCACTCCTCGCGATAACCAAAGCCGTCGAGTATGACCAGCAGCACCGGGGTTACATTCATGATTTCTAATACTTTCTAGGCTCGTATATAATGCCGCAACATTTTATGCCATTTTGCGGTCAAACGCGGCTCGCGTGCGCCGCGCAAAATCGGTATTTCGCCGCTTTGATTCGACGCGATATCGCAGGGAAACCAATTGGATACTTCGTTTTGGGTGTTTTTGCAGAAGAGCCCGATGAACATGATGCTGTTCGGCACCGCGGTGGTGACGGGCGGCATGCTGGTCGCGCCGCTCTTCAGCCGTTTGTTCGCGGGCGGCGGTGCGGCTCAAGTTGGCGCGATGGAGGCCGTGCAGCTGATCAATCGGCGCGATGCAGTGGTACTGGATGTGCGGGAAACCGCGGAATACGCGGCCGGTCATATTCCGAACGCGCGCAATATTCCATTCGCCCAACTGACTGACCGTTTGCGCGAAATCGAGAAACTGAAGTCGCGCCCCATCATCGTCAATGGAGCGCGCGCCGCCAAGGTGTGCGATGCGCTCAAGAAAGTCGGCTTCAATGATGTGTTCGCGCTGCGCGGCGGCCTCGGCGGCTGGGTGGAGGCGAGCCTGCCGGTGGAAAAATGACGGTGGAGCTGTCCGCATGCCCGCAATAAAGATGTACAGCACCGGTTCGTGCCCGTATTGCCAGATGGCGGAGCGCCTGCTGGCCGCCAAGGGTATTGCGGCATTCGAGAAAATCCGCGTCGACCTCGATCCGGCGAAACGCACCGAGATGATGGAACTTACCGGACGCCGCACGGTGCCGCAGATTTACATCGGCGACATGCATGTCGGTGGATACGACGAACTTGCCGCTCTGGATCGCGCCGGCAAGCTCGACGAGTTATTGCGCGCCTGATCCTTCAATTCAATTAACACAGCCTGGAACCCTCATGAGTGAATCGCCGCTGCCGACTTTTTCGATTGAGAAGGTCTATCTCAAAGACCTGTCGGTGGAAGTGCCGAACGCGCCGGAAGTTTTTCTGGAGATGGAAGCGCCCACCCTCGAAGTCAATATCAACAGCGGCGCGCGCGCCGTGCAGGAAGGCATGTTTGAAGTCGTGCTGACGGTGACCATTACCGCTCGCATCAAGGAAAAAGCGATTTTCCTGGTCGAGGCAGCGCAGGCCGGCATATTTCAGATCCGCAACGTGCCGGAGCCGGACATGGGACCGTTGCTGGGCATTGCGTGCCCGAATACGCTGTTTCCCTATGCCCGCGAAACCATCTCGATGGTCACCGCGCGCGCCGGCTTTCAGCCGGTGATACTCGCGCCCATGAGTTTCGAGAACATTTATCAGCAGCAGATCGAGCAACTGCAGGCGCAGCAGGGTTCCAAGCCTAACTAGAGTATGTCCGCGCAAGAGGGCCGGTCCCTCTTGTCTGTCCCCATCCAGGAGGAGGCTCCGGTCAAATGAAATTACTCGGGCAGAGTCTCCTCAGGTTGTGCCAGGGCGTCGCGCTGTGCGGCGCGTTGCTGGCGGCGTGGATGCCGGCGGCCTTCGCGGAATTCCGATCGGTCGCCGACAACGCGGCGGTAGTTTATGACGCGCCGTCGCTCAAGGCGAAGAAGCTGCATATCCTCGGTCGCAACTACCCGGTCGAAATCGTTGTCACGCTGGAGGGCTGGGCCAAGGTGCGCGACGCCGGCGGCGAGCTGGCGTGGATAGAAACCAAAAGTCTCAGCGAGCGCCGCAGCGTGATGGTCAAGGTGAATCTTGCCGATGTGCGCCAGGCCGCGGATGACAAGGCGCCGCTGGTGTTTCAGGCCGAACAGAACGTGCTGCTCGACCTCGTCGAACTGACGGGCACCGGCTGGGCGCGCGTTGCGCATCGCGATGGACAAAGCGGCTACATCAAACTCAACGTGGTGTGGGGTGTATGAAGCTTGCAGTGCTTGGCGCCGGTGCGTGGGGCACTGCAATCAGCATCAGCCTCGCGCCGCGGCACGCGGTCGCACTGTGGGCGCGTAATTCCGCGCAGGCGCGCGACATCGCAGCGACGCGCGTCAATCTTGCTTATTTGCCGGGATTGCGCATTCCGGACGCGGTGACCGTAACCGCGGATTTCGCCGCCGCGCTCGCTGGCTGCAATTTGATCCTGGTTGCCACCACGACGGCAGGTTTGCGCCCGACGCTCAAACAACTTGCGGCATCCGGCAACCAGACGCCGCTCATCTGGCTGTGCAAGGGCCTGGACACCGACTCGGCGCAGTTGCCGCACGAAGTCGCTGCCGCTGAATTGAATGCGGCGTTGCCGCGCGGCGTGCTGTCGGGGCCCAGTTTCGCCCAGGAAGTTGCGCGCGGTTTGCCTACTGCGCTGACGCTCGCATCCGGCGATGCGGTGTTCGCGCAAAACACGGCGCGCGAGCTGCACCACGACCGGCTCCGGATTTATTCGGCGGACGACGTGGCGGGAGTCGAAGTCGCCGGCGCAGTGAAAAACGTAATGGCCATTGCCGCGGGCATCAGCGACGGGCTTGGTCTCGGCTACAACGCGCGCGCGGCGTTGGTCACGCGCGGCCTGGCTGAAATCACGCGGCTTGGGTTGAAACTCGGCGGGCGCATCGAGACTTTCATGGGGCTGGCCGGTGTCGGGGATCTTACGCTGACCTGCACGGGCGACCTTTCGCGCAATCGCAACGTCGGTCTCAAGATCGCGCAAGGTGTGGCGCTCGACAAGGTGCTGGACGAACTCGGCCACGTCGCCGAAGGCGTTTACACCGCCAGGGCAGTCGACCGGCTGGCGCGCGAACTCGTCATCGACATGCCGATCACACGCGCCGTATGCCGCGTGCTGGACGGCCAGATCCCGGCGGCCGACGCGGTGCGCGAGCTGTTATTGCGCGATCCCAAGGCCGAACACCGCTAACCCGCGCTTTTAAGCGCCAAAGGCGGGCGCATGTATACGCAGAGCGAATTTCTCGTCGATTTCCGCGC
>JAIOOZ010000229.1 GCA_021414185.1 Betaproteobacteria bacterium | reverse complement strand
TTTCGCCTTGAACTCGCGCTTGTCGGTCAGTTTGACGATGACTTCGGTCGCATCCGCCACCACGTGCGCATTGGTGAGAATGACACCATCGGCACTCACGATGAACCCCGAGCCCAGGCCGTGCGTCGGTCCCTGCTCGCGCGGCGGCATCTGCCCGCGGAACTGGCGGAAGACTTCATAGAAGGGATTGTTCGGGTCCATTTCCGGCGTGTCCGCGGCGGCGGTCTTTTCGCCTTTGCCGGTGACGCTGATATTCACGACCGCCGCGCCGTTTTGCTCGACGATGCTGGTGAAATCAGGCACCGCGACGCGCGAGCCGGGCTGCATGTTTGCAGCGCCGGCAGCCGACGCGCTGGCGGCAACCGCGCTGTGCATGGTCGAAGTACTTTGGGCTACATAACCGCCCAACCCGGCGGCTGAAATCATTCCAGCCACGATCAGGCTGCGCACCAGCATTTTCTGTTTCATTGAAGTTTTTTCTGTTTCATTGAAGTTGCTCCTTGGTTAGTCCATATGGGCATTGACGAGACGTTCTCAATGCCTTTACCGGGATTAGGACAGACCTGCCGGAAAAAAGTGCCCGGCACATGCAGGAACATGCGCGCGAAACTTACGCCAGACTTACGCCTGGAATTCGTTACAAAATGTAACGGGCGTGGACGCCCGCGTGTGCCGGTTCAATCGGCGGGAGGGTCGCCGACCAGCACGATATGCACGCGATACGGACCGTGCGCGCCGAGCACGAGCGTCTGCTCGATGTCGGCGGTGCGCGACGGGCCGGAAATAAAATTCAGCGCGCGCGGCATGAAATTCGCGCCGCGTTCATCGCGCAATAAATTCCAGGCGTCTTCCATGCCGCGCACTATGCGACTCGCGCGCACAACTGCAATATGCGTTTCCGGCAACAGGCTGGTGGTCGCCGGCGTGCGCGGCCCTGACAGCGTCATCAGCGTGCCGGTTTCGGCAATCGCGCAAAACGCGCTGGTGATGCCGACGAGATCGGAGCCTTCGGCCGCGCGCGACTCGACATCGATGCCGGCCGCCTGCCATTCGAGCTCGAACAGGTCGGGCCAGCACACCGCGCTTTTCGGCAGCTTGTTCTGTTCGAGGTAGCGCGCCACCGCCTGCGGCACATCCGCAAACGCCGCGACCTGGTCGACCGTCGTCGAGAGTTTCACCGCGCAACTGGAGAAGCGCGCAACATCTTCCCACGCCACTTGCGGGCGCGGACCCGGCGGATGCGCGCCGATATGTGCGGCGACAGACGCGCGCTCCTCAACGCCAGGCGCACCGCTCCTGCCCTGTGCGGCGCGGATGCGGGCCAATATATTTTCGCGTGCTGTCATTTGGGTGAGAGGAGAGAGGTGAGAGGTGAAGGGCGAAGGGTGAAGGGTGAGTTAGAAAGGCTTTTCACACCTCCCTCCTCTCGCCTCTCGCCTCTCCCGCCCTGCGCTAGCCGAGCGTCGGCATGTTAAACCCCTGCGGCAGCGAATTCGCATCCGGCCAGCGCGTGGTGACGACCTTGTTGCGCGTGTAGAAGCGGACACCTTCCATGCCGTGCACGTGCTGATCGCCGAACAGCGAATTGCGCCAGCCGCCGAACGAGTAGAAAGCGATCGGCACCGGGATCGGCACGTTCACGCCGACCATGCCGACTTCGATCTCGCGCTCGAATTTGCGCGCCGCCCCGCCGGAGCGCGTAAACACCGCGGTGCCGTTCGCATACTGATTGGCATTGATCATCTGGATCGCGTCATCCAGCGTCTTCACGCGCAGCACGATCAGCACGGGGCCGAAGATTTCGTCCTTGTATATGGTCATGTCGGGCGTGACGTTGTCGAACAATGACGCCCCCAGGAAAAAACCCTCGGCGTTGCCCTTATAGGTACGCCCGTCCAGCACCAATGTGGCCCCTTCCGCCACACCCTTATCGACATAGCCCGCGACCTTGTCGCGATGCACACGCGTGACCAGCGGCCCCATGTCCATCTCTTTGCCGTCCGCCTTGCTGTCGCCGGCGCCGATTTTCAGATTCGAGGCTTTCTCTTTCAGTTTCGCGATCAGAGGATCGGCGGAATTGCCCACCGCCACTACCGCCGAGATCGCCATGCAGCGCTCGCCGGCCGAGCCGTAAGCGGCGCCGATCAGCGCATCGGCCGCGAATTCGAAATCGGCATCCGGCAGCACGACGGCGTGGTTCTTGGCGCCGCCCAGCGCCTGCACGCGTTTGCCGTTCTTTGCCGCGGTTTCGTAAATATATTTCGCAATCGGCGTCGAGCCGACAAACGAAATCGCCTTGATGCCAGGGTGATTGAGCAACGCATCGACCGCGTCCTTGTCGCCATGCACCACGTTGAAGACGCCGTCAGGGAGGCCCGCCTGCTTCAGGAGATCAGCCATCAACATAGAGGCCGACGGCACTTTCTCCGACGGTTTCAGGATGAATGTGTTGCCGCATGCCAGCGCCACCGGGAACATCCACAGCGGCACCATCACCGGAAAATTGAACGGCGTAATGCCTGCGCACACGCCCAGCGGCTGGCGCACCGAGTGGCAATCGACGCCGGTGCCGACCTCTTCA
>JAIOOZ010000391.1 GCA_021414185.1 Betaproteobacteria bacterium | reverse complement strand
GTATTGCGGCGCCGTGAACGGCCCGGACAGTTTGACCGGCACGGTCAGGCCTTTCATGTCCACGAGTTCCTTGCCGCCCTGCCCGGCCGCCGTCGCCACCACCGTCGCCTTGACCAGGTAGTCGAGATTTTCGTTGCCGATGTCGATATCGCCTTCGCCGCCGAGGCGCAGCAGCGGCGATTTGCCGGAAAGATCGTTGTTGTGCGCAACGCCGTTCTTGATGTTGAAAGTCGCCGACAGCTCGGAGAAGTCGGTCTTTTCGGTCTGACTGGCCGCCTGCGTCTTCTCGCCTTTCAGCGAACCCAGCTTGGCCTTGGCGTCGCGAATCGAACCCGCGATGTTGATGCCCTTGATCGCGCCATCAGCGAGCTTGATCGCCGCGTTGCCGTTCAGCGCTTTCTTGATTGCCGATACGGTGTTGCCCTGCCCGCTCACGTCGAGCGCGACATTGCCCTTGCCTTCGAGCGAATCGAAATTGGCGGCGTCTTTCAAGAGCGACCCAACGTTGATGCCGGTCAGGTTCTGCTTGACTGATATCACCGGCGTCGCCGCGGCCTGCACCGACAGTGCGCCGGCCAGCGTGCCCTGATACAGATTCGCCGCGATCGGGCTCACGTCGACGCGGCCGTTGGCGGCCTTGACGTCGACGCGCACGTTGGCGGCTTTGACGTTGGCAATCTTGAGCGAGCCGATCTTGATGCTGCCGTTCGCGTTGAGCCCCTTCAACGCCGACAGATCGAGCGGTTGCTCCGGCTGTTTCTGCTTGGGATCGGATTTCGGCAGATAGCGGTCGGCATCGAGCTGATCGATATTGATGTCGAACGTATAGAAAGGCGGCGTAAATTTACTGAGGCCCGCCTTGCCGCTGATATTGCTGTCGTCGAACTTGGTGGCGAAAGTCAGGTTCGCGTTTTGTTTGGCGAGATCGACCGCGGCGGAACCGTTGATGGTGGCATCGATTGGATTCTTGGGCAGCTTGGGATTGTTGACGTTGACGGTAGCCACCAGCTTGTCGAGCTCCAGTTTTTGCGCGTCTATGCTGCCGGCAAGCGGGCTCGACAGCCTGGCCTTGATGGTCGAACCGTCCTGCGCCATCTCGACATTAAGCGTCATCGCCGCCGCCTTGAACGCCTGCGCCGTGCCGTCCATGCCGGGAATGTCGAGCTTGACGACCGTCTTGCTCTTGCCGTCGTTCAGGGTCGCATCGAGCGCGATCTTCTCGCCGCTGACCTTGTCCTTGGTGACATTGAGCTTGGGCGCATCGAATTTTACGTTGAGATCGCCGCCGCCCTCCGGCTTGCCGGTAGCCGCGACCGCGAGCTTGGATATCAGGAATTCCTTCGTCGCGGGTTTCGCGTCGACGTCGCCCTTGGCGCTGACGACCAGATTGCTGATGCCGGCCGCCACGCCCTTCGCGCTGAAATCCAGTCCTTCCAGCGCGTAATGCTGCTGCTCCGTATCGACCGTGATGGTGGTCTTGAGCGAGGTTTCGAGGTTGAGCTTCGGCTTGTCGCTTTGCGCGGTAAACGAGAGATCGATTTTGGTCGGCACCCCGCTCGCAATGCGGCCGGTGCGGAGATTCAATTTGGACAGCGAGTACTTCGCACCCGCCGTGTGGTCGACATAAGTAATGGTCGCATTCTCGAACGTCACGTGATCAATATCGACCTTGACCGGCGGCCCCTCGCTTTTCGGCGCCGCCGGCGCGGCCTTGTTGCCGCCCGTCAGATCGTCGATGCTGAACTTGCCGTCCTTGCCGCGCACCAGGTTGGCGCGCAGATTTTTGATCTCGATGGTGTTGACCACCAGTTGTTTCGACAGCAGCGGCATCAGCTTCAGCGATACGCGGAAATCCTCGACCCCGGCGAACTCCTGCTCGCTGCCGAATTCCGACAGCGACGCTTTGCCGAGGACCGCGCCTATGCTCGGGAACAGCGACAGCTTGATGTCGCCATCGAGCTTGAGGGTGCGCTTGGTTTTTTCCTTGACCGCCTGTACGATCTGCGCCTTGTACTGATTGGGATCGAAAGTCGCCGCGACATACGCGCCGGCCGCGATCAACAAGATGACGATGCCCGCCAGCGGCAGCACGACAAATTTAAGGATTTTTTTCATGGCGCAACTCCCGTGGTTGGTTAGCGCAGTCTGCAAACGCGGATGGAGCGGGTGAAGGGAATGTGGCCGTCTCGCATTGCCTCTGCGACCCGTCCATCCCTCGCAGCAAGCTGCTCAGGACCGCCGCGTCAAAAACAACGCGGCGTCCAAGCCTTTGAGTTGTAGTTTCGGCTAACCTAAAGGTTACCCTTCACTGAAACTCGCGGGCTCGTTTTCAAACCCGGGTTCTCATTTCCTTCACTCGCCAAACAAAAACCGCCGCGTTGCAGCTGCTTTTGTTTGGAGCGGGTGAAGGGAATCGAACCCTCGTATGCAGCTTGGGAAGCTGCCGTTCTACCATTGAACTACACCCGCATTCAGGGCAGATTTTACCTCAGTAAAAGATGTATATGGGTGGAGACCGACGACATTTACTGAGGTGTCTGACGGCCCGACGTAAGCGCATAATGGCCGCCGAGGAGAAAGCAAATGAATAATCGCCGCAAACTGGTTATCGCGCTTGCCGCGGGTGCGCTCGCCGCGCCGTTTGGGTCGTTCGCGCAGCAGCAAGGCAAGGTTTGGCGTCTCGGTTATCTCGACTTGGGGTCGCGCCTATCGTTAACGGATTCCGGCAGGTACGCTGCGTTGATTCAGGGGTTGCGCGATCTTGGTTATGTCGAGGGCAGGAATTTTGTTCTCGAAGCGCGTTACGCGGACGGCAAAGCGGATGGCCTGGACGGGCTCGCGGCGGAATTGGTGCACCAGAAGGTAGACCTCATTCTGTCAACAGGAACACCCGCAAGCCAGGCAGCGCAACGGGCGACAACATCGATTCCCATTGTCGTCACCGTCACGGGCGATCCGGTCATCGACGGTCTTGCCGCCAGCCTGGCGCGGCCCGGCGGCAATATCACCGGCATGTCCAGTGGCATCGACGATACGGTTCGGAGGCTGGTCGAGTTGTTGAACGTCGCGGTTCCCAAAATGAAGCGCGTCGCAGTGATCACCAATCCGGCGAACAGGACGCACGCATCGATGCTGTCAAGCATCCAGGCGGCTGTACGGAAAACCGACAAGCAGGTGCTGCCGGTAGGTGTGCGGACGCCGGACGAAATCGAGAGCGGGTTCGCAGCGATAGCGCGCCAACGCGTCGATGCGGTGCTCATTGTACCGGATGCGTTTCTGCTTCAGCAGCTGACGCAAATCGCCGGGCTTGCGTCCAGGCACCGTCTGCCATCAATTTATGGAGACGCGAAATATGCCGAAGTCGGCGGCCTGATCGGTTATGGCGCGGATCGCAACGAGAACTTCCATCGCGCCGCAATCTTCGTCGACAAGATCCTCAAGGGCGCGAAGCCGGGTGAGGTGCCCTTTGAGCAACCCACCCGCTATTACCTGGTAATCAACCGCAAGACAGCGAATTCTCTCGGCGTCAAAATCAACAATGAGCTGCTGACGCGCGCAGACAAGATAATCGAGTAACGCCGCGCCCCATCACGACATTCCACCGACCGCCACTTGAACTGTTAGACATTCAGGGTCGATCGAGGCCGGATCCGGCTACTCCAGCGCTTCGCACGCGAACCACACCGCCGACCGGTTGTGCGCCGCGCGCACCACGACTGTCTGCCCGGGTGTGACATCCAGCGGCTCGGCAAAGCGGTAGAGACAGGTCTGCCACGTTGAAGCATCGGTCTTCGTCGACGGGTGGTTCTCGTACGTGATGCTGTCGTGCATCTGCAGGCGCAGCCATTGCGCGACGCC
>JAIOOZ010000390.1 GCA_021414185.1 Betaproteobacteria bacterium | reverse complement strand
ATCCGGTCGCCAAGAAATGATCGAACGCGCGGGCAACGAGTTGCGCCTCTCGGGCGCGCTGACCCTGGCCAATGCCGTTACTCTCTGCGAGGAGGGCAAGCAGCAGTTGAGCGCCGATACGGTGATCGATCTTGCCGCGGTCACCGAGGTCGACTCCACAGCGTTGAGCGTGCTGTTTGAATGGCGCCGCGCCGCGCAGCAAAAAAACCTGCATGTTTCATTCCGCAATCTGCCGGACAGCATGAAAAGCCTGGCGGCGCTGTACGGCGTCGCCGACCTCGTTGCGCCGGACGCCTGAAGCGCCGGCGCCGGCGTCCGCACGCCCCCGCCGCTGCGGACGCGTGTTGCCGTCTGACTGATTCCCGTAATTCAAATCGAGCGTACCGTCAAACGCTACGGCCTTATCCGCGCTGAGGCCGTGGATCATCAAAAGCGGGTATAAACTGCGGCACCAAGGAGTTCCAAATGGTTAATCCCGAACAAGTCAAAACCTATATCGAGCAGGGGCTCGACTGCGAGTTCGTGCGCGTGGAAGGCGACGGCCATCATTTCGAGGCGGTTATCGTCAGCGCCGCGTTTCAAGGCAAGAACAAGGTGCAGCAGCACCAGATCGTCTACCGCGCATTGGGCGACCGCATGCGCGAAGAGATCCACGCGCTGTCGATGCAAACGCACACGCCCGAAGACTGGGCGAAGCAGCAGGCCGCGCCGGGTTGATGTATGGATAAGCTGGTCATCGAGGGCGGCGTTGCGCTCAACGGCGAGGTGCGGATTTCGGGCGCCAAGAACGCGGCATTGCCGATCCTGTGCGCGTCAATTCTGAGCAATGAGCCGCTGCGCATTGCCAACGTGCCGCATCTGCGCGACGTAACGACCATGCTGGGCCTGCTCGCGCAAATGGGCGTTGCGGTGTCGGTCGACGACAAGCTGGGCGTCGAACTCAATGCGCAGGCGCTCGCCAACCCGGTTGCGCCGTACGAACTCGTGAAAACCATGCGTGCTTCGGTACTCGTGCTGGGGCCGTTGCTCGCGCGCTGCGGCGAAGCACGCGTGTCACTGCCCGGTGGTTGCGCCATCGGCATGCGGCCGGTCGACCAGCATCTGAAAGCGCTGCAGGCGATGGGCGCGACAATAACCATAGAGCACGGCTATATGCACGCCAGCGCGCCGCGTCTCAAGGGCGCGCGCATCATCATGGACCTGGTGACGGTAACCGGCACCGAGAACATCATGATGGCGGCAACGCTCGCCGACGGCGAGACCACCATCGAAAACGCGGCGCGCGAACCAGAGGTCGTCGATCTGGCCAACTGCCTGAAGGCGATGGGCGCCAAAATCAAAGGCGCCGGCGGCGACGTTATCCGCATTACCGGCGTGCCACGTTTGCAGGCCGCGAGTTATCGCGTGATGCCCGATCGCATCGAGACCGGCACGTTTCTGGCCGCTGCCGCTGCCACCGGCGGCGAGATCCGCCTGCGCGACACGCGCGCCAACATACTCGACGCCGTGCTCGATAAACTGCGCGAGGCGGGCGCGCGTATCGAGTCCGGCGACGACTGGATCAGCCTCGGCATGCCGGGCGCGCTGCGCGCGGTAAGCCTGCGCACTGCGCCTTATCCGGCGTTTCCGACCGATATGCAGGCGCAGTTCATGGCCATGAACACCGTGGCGCAGGGTACGGCCCTGATCACCGAAACCATCTTCGAAAACCGTTTCATGCACGTGCAGGAATTGCGCCGGCTCGGCGCGCGCATCGAAGTCGAAGGCAATACCGCGGTGGTGACAGGCGTTGACCATCTGGATGGCGCGACCGTGATGGCCACGGATTTGCGCGCGTCGGCGAGCCTCGTGATCGCCGGCCTGATTGCGCGCGGCGAAACCACCATCGAGCGCGTCTATCACCTCGACCGCGGCTA
>JAIOOZ010000389.1 GCA_021414185.1 Betaproteobacteria bacterium | reverse complement strand
CGGCCCCATTTGGCGACCGTCGCAGCAACCATGGCCTCCAGCGCCTTGATGTCGCTCACATCGACCACCTGCCCCATGGCATCGCCACGGGTTTCCTTGCACAAATTTACCGTTTCCTGGATCCATTCAGGATTCAGGTCGCAAACCACGACTTTGGCGCCTTCAGTGGCAAACTTTACGGCGGTGGCCCGCCCTATGCCGCGGCCTGCGCCGGTAATGATCGCTACTTTGTCCTGAAGTCTCATCGACTGCCTCTCTATCGGTTGGGATGCACAATTATTGCGCTGCAACGCACAAAACGCCTGATTCTAGTGCACCGCACAATGGTTTCGCAATACCTTTACTGCGGATTGCGGATTGGTCCGCGGCAGCATTCGAGAAAAACGCGATTTTGCTAAAGAAAATATATAATTTATTTATTAATAATCAAAATATTATATGTTTTTTATTAATGTTAACTGTGAATAGTCCTAGCCTTGACGACGTTGCCTGAAAAAAGCGCTGAGCAGCGCCCCGCACTCACTGCCGAGGACGTCTCGCACCACCGCAGCATGGTGATTGAGTTTAGGGTCCGCAAACAGGTCAACTACGCTGCCGCAGGCGCCGGTCTTGGGGTCCGCCGCGCCGTATACCAGCCGCACCACCCGGGCGTGCATGATGGCCCCGGCGCACATGACGCAAGGCTCCAGCGTTACGTAGAGTTCGCATCCGGTCAGGCGGTAATTGCCGGTCCGCGCGGCCGCATCGCGCATGGCGACGACTTCTGCGTGCGCGGTGGGATCGTTACTTGAAATTGGCTGGTTATAGCCGCGGCCTATGATCTGGCCGTCTTTGACCACTACGGCGCCCACCGGCACCTCGCCTCGCGTCTGCGCTTCAGCGGCCAGCACCAGCGCTTCCTGCATGTAATTCTCGTCAGACATCGGACTGACCGGTTGGCCGACTATTTCGGCAAGCGCAATGCATGTTGATACAACTCTGGCTTGAACCCCGCCAGCAGGTGCCCGTTATGGTCCAGCACAGGCCTCTTAATCAACGATGGATAGACGAACATCAGAGTTTTCGCCTTGTTCGCATCCAGACCCTGCTTGTCCGCATCCGGGAGCTTGCGAAATGTAGTGCCGGCCCGGTTCAGCAGGACTTCCCAGCCGAGTTCTTTGCACCAGCGCTCGAGCGCCTGGCGATCGACACCCGCCGATTTGTAATCGTGAAATTCGTACTTCACCCCGCGACTTTCCAGCCAGGCACGGGCCTTCTTCATCGTGTCGCAGTTCTTGATGCCATAGAGCGTGGTCGCCACCCCTACTCCCACTCGATGGTCGCCGGCGGTTTGCCGGAAATATCGTAGACCACGCGATTGATGCCGCGCACTTCGTTGATGATGCGATTCGATACTTTGGACAACAGGCTGTAGGGCAACTCCGCCCACTGTGCGGTCATGAAGTCGGTCGTCTGCACAGCACGCAGCGCTACGACATTCTCATAGGTGCGGCCGTCGCCCATCACGCCGACCGAGCGCACCGGCAGGAACACGACAAAGGCCTGTGCAGTCTTTTCGTACCAGCCCGCCGCGCGCAGTTCGTCGATAAATATGGCGTCGGCACGCCGCAACAGGTCGGCATAGGTGGATTTGACCTCGCCCAGTATGCGCACGCCCAATCCCGGCCCCGGGAAGGGATGGCGGAATACCATGTCGCGCGGCAAGCCCAGCGCCAGCCCCAGTTCGCGTACTTCGTCCTTGAACAGTTCGCGCAATGGTTCCAGCAATTTGAGATGCAGCGATTCTGGCAATCCGCCAACGTTGTGATGCGATTTGATGGTGTGGGCTTTTTTGGTTTTCGCACCGGCTGACTCGATCACGTCCGGATAGATAGTGCCCTGAGCGAGCCATTTCACAAGCGGCAGCTTCGCCGATTCACGCTGGAACACCTCGACGAATACGCGGCCGATGATCTTGCGTTTTTGTTCCGGCTCGTCCACGCCGGCAAGCTCACCGAGAAATTGCGCCGATGCATCGACGTGTATCACCTTCACGCCCAGCCCGCTCGCGAAAGTCTGCATGACCTGCTCGGCTTCGTTCAGCCGCAGCAGGCCGTTGTCGACAAATACGCAGGTCAGCTGTTTGCCTATCGCGCGATGAATCAGCGCGGCTGCAACCGCGGAATCGACGCCACCCGACAACCCGAGCAGCACCTCGTCCTTGCCGACTTCCGTGCGGATGCGGGCGATCGCTTCGTCGACGTATCCGGGCATGCTCCAATCGCCCTTGAGACCGCAGATTTCGCGCACGAAACGCTCGATGATCGCTTTGCCCTGCAGCGTATGCGTGACTTCCGGATGGAATTGCACCGCGTAGAAACGGCGCGCTTCATCCGCCATGCCTGCGATTGGGCACGCAGCATTGCTCGCGATGATTTTGAATCCGCCTGGCATTGCCGTGACTTTATCGCCATGACTCATCCACACATCGAGCAAGCCGTGGCCTTCGCCATTGGCCCGGTCCTGGATATCCTTGAGCAGCGCTGAATGGCCTTGTGCCCGCACTTCGGCATAGCCGAACTCGCGCACCTTGCCGCTTTCTACTTTCCCGCCGAGCTGCTCGGCCATGGTCTGCATGCCGTAGCAGATACCGAGTACCGGCACGCCAAGCTCAAATACCGACTGCGGCGCGCGCGGGGTGCCGCCTTCCCATACCGATGCGGGCCCGCCCGACAGTATGATGCCCGACGGCGCAAATTCACGGACGAAGGTGTCGCTCACGTCGTGCGGATGCAGCTCGCAATAGACACTGGCTTCGCGCACGCGGCGCGCAATCAACTGCGTATATTGCGCGCCGAAATCGAGTATGAGAATTTTCTGGTGAGGCATGTCAGCAGGGACTCAGGTTCGGTAAAAAAAGCGGCAACGCATATTGCCGTTGCCGTATCGCGTTTTCTGCCATCGGTACGCTAATCGGCGCGGTAGTTGGGCGCTTCCTTCGTGATCTGCACGTCGTGCACATGGGATTCGCGGATGCCGGCATGCGTGATCTCGACGAACTCGGCCTTGCTGCGCAGCTCGTCGATCGCGTTGCAGCCCGTGTATCCCATGCTCGCGCGCAATCCACCCATCAACTGCTGGATGAGCGGCACGACGCCGCCCTTGTACGGAACGCGCCCTTCTACGCCTTCGGGCACCAGCTTCTCGGTGGCTTCCTCCGCATCCTGGAAATAGCGGTCGGCCGCACCCTGCTGCATTGCGCCCAACGAACCCATGCCGCGATAAGACTTGTACGAACGCCCCTGGTACAGCTCGGTATCTCCCGGCGACTCTTCGGTGCCGGCAAACAAGCCGCCTATCATTACCGAATAGGCGCCGGCGGCGAGTGCTTTCGCAATATCGCCGGAGAAACGGATGCCGCCATCGGCGATCAGCGGAATGTCGGTCTTGGCCAGTGCCTTGGCAACGTTTTGCACCGCACTGATCTGCGGCACGCCTACGCCGGCGACGATACGTGTTGTGCAAATGGAACCCGGCCCAATGCCGACCTTCACTGCGTCGGCCCCGTGATCGACCAGTGCCCTTGCGGCATCGGCCGTCGCGATATTGCCGCCGATGACCTGCATTTTCGGAAAAGTCTTCTTCACCCACTTGACGCGATCGAGCACGCCCTGCGCGTGGCCGTGCGCGGTGTCGACCACGATTACATCAACCCCGGCTTCTACCAGCGCCGCCGTGCGCTCCTCGGTGCCCTCGCCGACGCCGATCGCAGCACCCACACGCAGGCGGCCAAGTTTGTCTTTGCACGCGTTCGGATGTTCGGTGGACTTCTGAATGTCCTTGACAGTAATCAGGCCGCGCAATTCGAAATTCTTGTTCACCACCAGCACGCGCTCGAGCCTGTGCTTGTGCATCAGCGTCATTGCATCCTCGCGGGTTGCACCTTCGCGCACCGTGACCAGTTTGGAGCGCGGCGTCATGATGTTTTTGACGGGCTGCCCGAGATTGGTTTCGAAACGCAGATCGCGATTGGTGACAATGCCGACCACCCGCCCGCCCGCATCGATCACCGGCAGCCCCGAAATCTTGTGCTGGTTGGTCAGGGCGAGCACGTCACGCACTTTCATGTTTTGGGTAATCGTGATCGGGTCTTTGACGACGCCGCTCTCGAAACGTTTGACCTTGGCCACTTCTGCTGCCTGCGCTCGGGCGGTCATGTTCTTGTGTATCATGCCGATGCCGCCTTCCTGGGCGATGGCTATCGCCAGCCGGGATTCGGTCACGGTGTCCATGGCAGCGGACAGCAGCGGGATATTGAGAGTGATCGTGCGCGTGAGCCGGGTTTTCAGGCTGACGTCGCGAGGCAGGATCGTGGAGTGGGCGGGAATCAGCAGGACATCGTCGAAGGTCAGGGCTTTTTGGACCACGCGCATCTGGTGTTCCCTCGCAAAACAGCATTATACGCATACCGACGTAAACCGCCAAGCATCCGGCAGCGTTAAGGGGCGTGAAGCATTGACGAATTCCGGTGAAATCGCTAGTTTGATAGCGCTTCGCCGGCGCACGACGCCAGGGCCATGCCGGCCGTGATGCAGAGGACAGAATTTCATGAAACGATTACTGACAGGTTGTGCGCTGCTGCTGGCAGCGGGTGCGGCAAACGCGCAGGTGATGGAATGCGTCGACGCCAAGGGCACAAAAACCATCGCGCAATTCTGCCCGCCGGGCACGGTCAAGGAAAATAAGCTCATGAAAGGCGGCGCAGGTCCGGGGCCGGCTGGCGGGAGCGCCGCGGCGCCCGTCAAGAGCAAGTCCTTGGCAGAACAGGACGCCGAGTTCAAAAAACGCACGCTTGATCGTCAGGACGCAGAAAAGAAAGCGGAAAAAGAAAAAGCGGACGCCAAGGATCTGGATCAAAACTGCCTGAATGCGCGCGCGCAACTCCGCGGTTTGCAGGACGGTCAGCGCATCTCGCGCACCGACCTCAAAACCGGCGAGCGCATCGTTCTGGAAGACAAGGACCGCCCGGGCGAAATCGCCAGCGCGCAAAAGTCGGTCGATCAGTGGTGCAATAAGAAGTAGCGCGCAAGCCGCCGCAGGTTTCAGCGTTGCGGTTTGGCCGTCTTGCGCGCGCGCGTTCGCCGTACCTGTTTCGGGTCTGCGATCAGCGTTCGGTAAATCTCGACGCGATCGAATTCACGCAATACCCGCGTTGACGCCACACGGCGCCCGAATATCCCGAACGCCAGCGCGCCGGTTGCAATTTCCGGGTGGCGCAGCAACATGCCGGACTGCTCAATGGCCTCTTTGAGGACAGTACCAGCCTGAACGCGCAACTTCTCGACAATCTGCTCGCGCGGCAAGGCATAAACCAGTTCGATCTCTATCGTGCCGCCAGGCGTTTTAGCCATAAACGCTTTGCGCGCGTTTGACGAATGCATCGACCATGCTGTTGGCCACATAGCCGAATACCGGCCCGACGAGTTTCTCCAGCAGACGGCTTGAAAACTCATAGTTCAGGCTGAATTCTATCTTGCACCCCACTCCGGCCAGATCGGTGAACCGCCAGCTGCCCTCGAGCGTTCTGAACGGCCCTTCGATCAGCTTGATCTGCATCAGGCTCGGCGGCGTCTTGGCGTTTTCCGTGCTGAATCGTTGGTGAATACCCCGATAGTTGATATGCAGGGTGGCGCGGGTAATCTGCCCATCGCGGAAATTGCATTCGCTGCCGCTGCACCACGGCAGGAACTCAGGATATTTTTCCACTGCATCGACGAGTTCGAACATGCGTAACGCCGAATGTCCGACCAGCACCGATTTATTTACCTGCACCATGATCCGTAGAAACGCTGTTTGGCAATACCGGCGAGCGGCAGATACTTGCTGCTACAATTCGCGATTGGCCGCCACTATACCCTGACATGAGCATCGCGCAAAACAAGAAAGCTTTCCACGACTACTTCGTCGAGCAGAAATTCGAGGCTGGAATCGAGCTCGAAGGCTGGGAAGTCAAATCGATACGCGCGGCCCGCGTGCAGTTGAAGGAAGCGTACGTCATCGTACGCAACGGCGAGATTTACCTCATCGGCTGCCATATCAGCCCACTGTCCACCGTATCGACGCATTTCCAGCCGGACCCGGTGCGTGTACGAAAATTGTTGCTGCACAAGGAAGAGATCA
>JAIOOZ010000388.1 GCA_021414185.1 Betaproteobacteria bacterium | reverse complement strand
CCCGGCTTGTTGAGCACCGGCGCCGGCTGCTTGTAGAGCTTTTCGATCACGGCACCCAGCGGCTGCGCGTGTATCTGGTTCATGCCGCCCGGCGGGTTCGGCACGATGAGGTTGATTCCGCGCACAGGAAAATCCTGCGCGTAGCTTGCGATCGCAATGAAGCTCAGGCCGATGGTGAGCAATGCGGCGGGCAATAAACGTTGCATGATTTCTCCTCGAGGGGTAACGGGGCAGCGCGTGCAATTAACGCCACGCTTTGACCGCACCAGCGCACCGTAACCCTCAAGGCCTCGCGATGTCAACCGGTGCGCGACGCCCCTGTTGGCAATCCCGGCGTTCTCCGCTACCTTACGGCCTCACGCTTTTCCAGCGCCGTCTAATTCTCGAGGACGCAATATGTTCAACCCATTCCAGCCTTTGCAAATGATCAAGACCGAAGTCTTCATGTCGATGCCGGCGAAGTTCCGCAAGAAGTCGCGCTCGTCGTGGTCGGACCCCAACCGCCAGAACGCCGAAGTCGAATGTTTTCTCGAAGGCCCGTCGTTCGATCGCGACGGCAACCTGTGGTTCGTCGACATTCCGTTCGGGCGCATCTTCCGCATCACGCCGAAAAAAGAGTGGGAACTGGTCACACAGTACGACGGCTGGCCGAACGGACTCAAGATCCACAAGGATGGCCGCATCTTCATTTGCGATTACAAGGAAGGCCTGCTGGTGCTCGATCCGAAAACCGGCAAGCTCGAAACGGTGCTGCGCACCGCGTTCAGCGAAGGCTTCAAGGGCTTGAACGATCTGCACTTCGCCGCCAATGGCGATCTCTATTTCACCGACCAGGGCCAGACCGGCATCGCTGACCCCACCGGGCGCGTTTTTCGCCTCGACACCAAGGGGCGGCTCGACCGCCTGTGCAGTAACGTGCCGAGCCCGAACGGCATCACGCTGTCGACGACCGACAAGCACGTCTACGTCGGTGTCACCCGCTCGCAGCAGATCTGGCGGCTGCCGCTGATGACGGACGGCAACGTCTCCAAGACCGGCGTCGCCGTGCAGTTGTCCGGCGGTGTCGGCGGTCCCGACGGCATCGAGATGGACTCCGAGAACGGCCTCTTGGTGTGCCAGCTCGGTGTCGGCATCTGGCGCTTCGACAGCAACATGCTGCCTACCCACCTGATTTACTCGGAAGACCACAAGCACCATCATCTCGCGAACGTCGCCTGCGGCGGCCCCGATCTCAAGACGCTTTACATCACCGAATCGCTGTCCGGCGATATCCTGACGGCAAAGCTGCCGGTCGCCGGCAAGAAATTGTTCGCGCACCAGTAGCGGATGCATACCGCCGCCTTCCGCTCCGGCGTGCGCGAAGCCCTCGGCGTGCCGGGCGCGGTGCTCGGCGCAACCTATGTAGGTTTCGGCGCGCTCGCTTTTGCGAGCGGCATCCCGGTGTGGATAGTCATCGCTTCGACGATCACCATATGGGCGCTGCCGGGACAGCTCGTGATGATCGACATGTGGCAGCTCGGTGCGCCTATGATCGCGATCCTGCTCGCCGTGATGCTGACGAACGCGCGCTTCCTGCCGATGACCGTGACGCTGATGCCGGTGATACGGCATCGTCAACACCGGCCGTGGGTTTACTACGCGGCGGCGCAATGCGTCGCCATGAGCTCGTGGATCATCTGCATGCGCCGCGGCCCGGAACTGCGGCCGGAGGAGCGGATTTCATTTTTGTGTGGTCTGGCGGTTGGCTTTATTTCGATCGGCGTTTGCTCCGGCGCAGTCGGCTACTACATCGCGGAGTCGATACCGGCGGTATTGCAGATCGGCATGGTGTTTCTGGCACCCGTATATTTCGTCGTGTTTCTGATCGTTGAAATACGCACCCGGATGGTGGCGATCTCGCTGGCCTGCGGCGGGCTCGCCGGGCCGCTGCTCTACCTGGTGACGCCGCAATGGAGCGTGCTTATCGCCGGGTTCGCCGGCGGCACGCTCGCTTACGCGATCCACAAAACACAAGAGCGTAAACGTGCCTGAAGTCTGGCTGCTGCTGGCGGTCTGCGCGCTGGGCACCTATTTCTGGCGCGGCCTCGGCGTGCTGCTGTCGGAGCGCATCTCGGTCAACAGCGACTTGTTCAGCTGGGTGACCTGTGTGACGTACTCGATGATCGCCGGTCTCGTGATGCGCATTATCGTGATGCCGAGCGGATTGCTCGCCACCAGCCTGACCTGGCACCGTCTGCTCGCATGCGCGCTCGGCCTCGCCGCTTATTACGTATTGCGCCGCAATTTGTTCGTGGCAGTCTGTGTTGGCGCGACCGCGCTGATAGTGCTCAATTACCTGCGCTAGCCTCAGCGCAGCACGAACCCGTACAATACGCATTTCGGAACCGCCTTTGCCATCCATAGACGTCACGCGCGACGGCGACATCGCCACTGTTGCGCTCAACAATCCCGGCAAGCTCAACGCGCTAACCATCGCGATGTGGCGCGATCTTGCGCGCGTGCTGCGCGAATTATCGGCCGACGATGCGTTGCGCTGCATCGTGCTGCGCGGCGCCGGCAGCGAGGCCTTTGCCGCGGGCGCCGATATCGACGAATTCGTGGCCGAACGCGCCACTCTCGCGCAGGCCAAGACCTATCACCATGAATATGTTTATGGCGTGCTGAAAGCGGTCGGCGAATGCCGGCATCCGACGGTGGCCATGATCCAGGGGCCGTGCGTCGGCGGTGGACTCGAAATCGCGTGCAACTGCGATTTGCGGGTTTCCGGCGCATCGGGACGCTTCGGCGTGCCCATCAACCGGCTGGGATTTGCGATTGCTTACGACGAGCTCGCCGGCTTGCTGGCG
The DNA here is from genome assembly GCA_021414185.1 of Betaproteobacteria bacterium. Taxonomy (GTDB): domain Bacteria; phylum Pseudomonadota; class Gammaproteobacteria; order Burkholderiales; family SG8-41; genus PALSA-1004. The sequence goes on along the minus strand of JAIOOZ010000388.1, from coordinate 4,536 downwards.
CTCGCGGGACGCGCGGTCGCGGCGGAAATCCTGCTGGAAGGCCGCGTATGGAATGCCGAAGAAGCGTTCGTCAAGGGCCTGCTCACACGCGTCGTGCCCGACAACGAAGTCGAACGTGAAGCTTACGCAACCGCGCGCCGCATTGCGGACGGCGCGCCGCTGGTCGCGCGCTGGCACAAGCAATTCATCCGCCGTCTGACCATTAGCGCAGCGCCGCTGACCGGCGCCGAAATCGACGCGAATTTCGATTACCTCAAGACCGAAGACTATAGCGAAGGCATAGCCGCGTTCATCAGCAAGAAGAAGCCGAAATTCACAGGACGTTGAAACCGGTGAACCGCCAAGACGCCTAGGTCGCCAAGAACAGCAAGAAAGTTCAGAGATTGGAAAAACAGTAAGACGTACTTTTTATCTTTCGGGATTGGTGCATTAATATATTTTATGTTTTTGATTTTTCTTGGCGGCCTTGGCGTCTTGGCGGTTAAGTAAATAAAGGGTTAAAAATGTCAGGACCACTATCGCATATCAAAGTACTCGATCTCTCCCGCGTGCTCGCGGCGCCATGGGCGGCGCAGAACCTCGCCGACCTCGGCGCCGAAGTCATCAAAGTCGAGCGCCCGCTCAAAGGCGACGACTCGCGCGCTTACGCGCCGCCGTTTCTCAAAGATGAGGCAGGAAAAGTCACCAGGGAATCGGCCTATTTCTGCGCGGCGAACCGCGGCAAGAAATCGATCACCATCAATATTTCCAAGCCCGAGGGCCAGCAGCTCGTGCGCGAGCTCGCAAAAGATTGCGATGTGCTGATCGAAAATTACAAGGTCGGGGATCTCGCGCGCTACGGCCTCGGCTACGAAGACATCAAGGCATTCAACCCGGGCATCATCTATTGCTCGGTGACGGGCTTTGGCCAGACCGGCCCCGATAAGGACCGTCCCGGCTATGACTTCATGGCGCAGGGCATGGGCGGGCTGATGAGCATCACCGGCGAGCGCGACGACCTGCCGGGCGGCGGGCCGCAGCGCGTCGGCGTGCCCATTATCGATCTGACGACCGGCATGTACGCGACCATCGCCATCTGTGCGGCAATCGCTAACCGTGCGGTGACCGGCAAAGGCCAGTGGATAGACGTGGCGCTGCTCGATTCGTGCGTCGCTTTCCTCGCCAACCAGGCGATGAATTACTTCGCGACCGGTGAATCGCCGCGCCCGCTCGGCAACGCGCATCCCAACATCGTGCCGTACCAGACATTCAAGTCCAGTGACGGTGCGCTGATACTCGCCTGTGGCAATGACAACCTTTTCAACAAATTCTGCGATGTCGCCGGCTGCACCCACCTCGCCAAAGACCCGCGCTTCTCCACCAATGGCGAGCGCGTCAAGAACCGCGACGAAATTACGCGCCTCCTGAATGAAATCTTCCTGAAACGGCCGACGAAAGAATGGGTCAAATTGCTGGATGACGCGGGTGTGGCCAACGGGCCGATCAATACCATCGAAAAAGTTTTCGAGGAGGCTCAGGTTCTCGCGCGCGGCATGAAGATCGAACTTCCGCACGCCGCGGCAGGCAAAGTGCCGCTGGTCGCAAGCCCGATGAAATTTTCAGGCACGCCGATCAAGCACGAAGTCCCGCCGCCGGTGCTGGGGCAGCATACCGATGAAATTCTCAGCGGCGTGCTGAAGAAGAATGCAGCGGAGATCGCGCAGCTGAAGGCCGGCGGCATCGTTTAACGCCTGCTTTTACAGCCACCGCCGTACCGCGGACTTGTATTTGGCGTAGTCCGCGCCGAACATGGCCGTCAAAACCCGCTCTTCCGGTTCGATCTGAAACCGGTTGATATAGAGAACAAAGGCTACCGGCCCGGGCAACGCCCAGACGCTGGAAAGGAATATCGCCCATGCGACCAGGGCGAACAGCATCCCGACGTACATGGGATTGCGCGAACGTCCGTAGATGCCCGAAAAAATCAGCGCGGACGTCGTCTCCGGTTTCATTGGGTTGATGGTCGTTTTTGCGCGCCGGAACGCGACGACGCCGGCGATGCTGATGCACACACCTGTCAAAGCGAACAATGCCGTGGCGAGCACGCGGATGAGGCCGGGGATTTCAAATGGCGGCGTCACCGACGAAATTCCCCACATCATCACTGCGACGAGGGCGGTGACGGCAGGTGGCGGAATCCTGAGTTCCAATGCCCCCATGGCGCTAAAGTATTCCCTCGATAAATTTCCACTCCGCCGGATCAACCGGCGTGATCGACAGCCGGTTGCCGCGTTGCAGCAGCTGCATCTTGGCGAGCTTGGGGTAACCCCGTAGTTCCGACAGTGGCACCAGCCGCGTTTTTTTGACCAGTTTTACATCGACGTGGACCCAGCGCGGATTGTCGCGCGTGGCTTTCGGGTCGAAGTAATCGCTCTTGCGGTCGAATTGGGTTTCGTCGGGATAGGCGAGCTTGCTGACTTCGGCGATGCCGGCGATGCCCGGCACTTCGCAGCTCGAGTGATAGAACAGGACGAGGTCGCCGAGCTGCATCTGGTCGCGCATGAAGTTGCGCGCCTGGTAGTTGCGCACGCCTATCCAGGCGGTCGATTTTTTCGGCGCGGTCACCAGATCATCGATACTGAATTCACTCGGTTCGGATTTCATCAGCCAATAGCGCATGGAATTTCCGTCAAAAAATCAAAGCTAGCCACAGAGGGCACAGAGGTCACAGAGGTCACAGAGGAAAAGCAAACCAAGAAAAAATGCGATCAATTCCTGATTTTAGAATTTCTCTGTGTTCTCTGTGCCCTCTGTGGCAAATGCTTTTAGGTTAAGATTGCCGCCTGCAACAACATCGAATCTGCGGTCGGGAGAGGTCATGATACGCAAGCTCAGAACGGAACGCGATAACCAGCAATGGATGCTTGACCTCGCACTGAATATGCGCGGACGGGTGCAGAACTTTGAGCGTGACGACATCGAAGTGCCGGCGGGCAAAAGAGCGCGCAATTACCGCATGCTGCCCAAGGTGTGGCGCGAAGCTGCCGAGCGCAACGAGCTGCTTGCCCGGCGCGCCGAAGCGCAGGGGGCGAATGCCACGGCGACGCATCATTACGACCATGCGATTGAGGGCTATCGCATGGCCCAGCATCCGATTTTTTACGATAACCACCCGGTCAAGAGAGCGTTGTACCGCAAGCTCGACGAAATGGTCGACCGACGTTCCAAAGTCGCGTCGTATCCGATAGAGCGCGTCGAAGTGCCGTTCGACGACGGCAAAACCATTTCCTGCCTGTTTCACCTGCTGCCGGACCGGCGCAAGGCTCCGGTGGTCATTTACGTGCCGGGTATGGACCAGTCCAAGGAAGTGTTTCCGAAAGCCAGCCACAACATCGCGCTGTCACGCGGTTTTCATGTGTTGGCGATAGACGGCCCCGGGCAGGGCAATTCCAATATGCAGAAGATCCGTGCGGTCGGCGACAATTACGAGCGCGCGGGCGCGGCAGTGATCAGCTATCTGATGAAACGGCCCGAAGTCGACAAAAAGAAAATCGCCATCTACGGCATCAGCATGGGCAGTTACTGGTCGCTGCGGCTTTCCAGCTACGATCATCGCGCCGCCGCAGTGGTGAGTTCTGTCGCGTGCTTCAACCCGAACAACACGATCTTCACGCAGTCGTCACCGCGCTTCAAGCAGATGTTCATGTACATGGCCGGTTACGACGACGAGGAAAAATTCGACGTCGAAGTCGCGCGCGGCATGACGGTGCGCGGTTACCTCGACAAGATCAAATGCCCGACGCTGCTGGTGACCGGTGAATTCGACCCGCTGTGCCCGCTCGAAGACGCGGTCGAGGCATATGCCGATTTAAAAGTGCCGAAGGAAATGTGGGTGTTCGAGAACCAGTACCACCCGCTGTGTGGCATTGCCAATCTCGGCGGCATGGATTGCCACGACTACGCGCTCGACTGGCTCAAGGGATTTTTCTCAGGCAAGCGTGTGCCTAAGAAAAGCGGTCGCGTCGCCTACATCAAGGAAAACGGCGACGGGCCGTGGGGCAAATGCGAATGGACGCCGCCAATCAAGCGCGGGCAGGCATATTTCTAGAGAAGCGGACGAGAGGCGAGAGGGGAAAGGGGAGAGGAGTAGAGCGCGGTGCGCTTGATTAACCGCCAATCTCGAGTGCAAGCCGCCCCGCTGTTGCATTGCGGCGTATCAGCTCGTGCGCTTCTTCAACTTGCTCGAGCGTAAAGGTCTGCGTCACTATCGGCTTGATGCGCTTTAAGCGTACGAGTTCGAGCGTCTGGACAATTTCGGCGGCGTTGACATAGCGCGACGAATGCAACTCAAGCCCGCGATGCAGGAAATCAATGGGGTTGACGGTAAAGCCGGGGTCAGCGCCGTAAACCGCTTTCGGTTGCGCGCCGACGATGACGAGACGGCCGCCCATGCCGAGCGCCTGCAATCCGGCTTCCAGCGTGGCACGGCTGGCCACGATATCTATTACCGCATTGACGCCCTGTCCTTGCGTCAGTTTCCTGACTTCGTCCGCGAGT